>VGWC01000008.1 GCA_016873775.1 Ignavibacteria bacterium
ATATGGTTTTTCACCGCATCCGATATCAACTAATATTCCTTTTGCATATATCTTTAACGCTCGATTAATTTCTGGGTTGATAAGCCAGTAAATCAAAAAGTTGTAATAGCGAGAGAGTTCAAACTTTTTCACTTTCTCCCTGCAAGTATAGAAATTCTCTCACCAACATCATCATAGTTATGCAAGGGCGAAAGTTCAAACATAGAAAAATAATTTTGGTATTCTGCAACACTTCGAAAAACCCAATGTTTTCCGCTTGGTTTTTCACTTGTATTTTCTATTAAAAAAAGAAGACCGTGCTTGTTCAGAACACGGTTTATTTCTTTTACCGTGTGTTTCAATATTTTATTTTTTATTCCACCGAGCACTAAACAGCACCACACGATATCAGCGCTACAATCATCAAGAGGAATTTTTCCTTCGTCCATCACTTTGTAACTAACATCAGCATTGTTCGAAGCAAACGAAAGTATTTCCGCAATCGGATCAACACCAATTGCTTTTCCTTGTATCATTGAAGCTAAATCATTCGTGAATCGCCCAGGACCACATCCAAAATCAAGAACTGTTCTTTCTGTTCCATTTAATTGGCTTTTAAACAATGGGTAAATCTCGTCTTTCTGTTTCTGAGTAACAATTTCGTATTCTTCTTCTGTATGCGCAATATTCAGCACAGAACGTTTACCATAATTGCGTACACGTTTCTTCCAATAATTTATATCGTTTTCAAAAAAAGAAATCAAGTGTGAAACTAATTGCATAAAGAAAGAATAATGAAGTGAATAAATTTTCTCTACGCAATCAATACTATTTCCATCGCGAGATATTGTCAAAAATATAATTTAGTTTTTTTGACTTTTGCAATTCTTCATTCTCCTGATATAAAACATAAAAAAACGATATAATAAGACTTCCAAACGCAATCAATAAACTAAAGAGGACGCGGGGAGGATATGATTTTTTTTCCGGTTTTACCGGAGCATCAACTATTTGAAGAACAGGAACATTTTTTTGTTCTTCGAATCGCGCTTGCTCATACATTGGAACAAGGAATTCAAGAATTTTAGAATAAATTTCTACATTACGGTAATGACGTAGATACGCTTTTGCTTTTAGCGGCAATGTATTTAACGCCAAAATTACATTCTCCCCATTTTCTCCTGTCTTCATTTCATTTAATTTCTTTTGAAACTCAACAACTGTTGTTCGTAAGTTTTGCACTTGGGAGGAATTTTCAGAGAATGTCTTTTCTACGATTGATAATTCAATTTGCTTTGCCGTCAGTTCGGATTCGATAATTGAATACGCGTTGATAATAAGTTTTGTTTGTTCTTTTGCTTCAAACATTCCTGTTTCTTGCTGATATACCGACATTGAATCTTCTGCAAGGCGAAGGTTTTCTTTCATCTCATTATACCGTTCTTCGAGAAACATTCGATTGTTTTTCGATTTTGCAACGTTGAGTGCAATTTCACGTTTGTTAATAAGTTCAAGAATATAATTGGAAATATCAACTGCCTTTTCTGGCGAATATGCGTTCACCGTAATTTCATACGCGTTTTCATCTGTAACTTCTGTCTTGATTGATTTTTTAAATGCCTTCACAGTTTTTTCCATACTCTCCGGATCGTAGTCCTTTTGCAAATCAAATTTCCTTATGATATCTTCGAGTGTAGAACGGCTATTAAGAATCGTTGTGTACATATCTATTTCGGCTGAAGCAGAATTTCCTTTCAATCCTAAGGGCAAGTTTCCCAAATTCTTCATCAAAGAAGAAAGCCCGCTGATCTGTTGATTATCGCTGGGAATAATTACTGATTTCGCTTCGAATTCTTCTTGAATAAAAAAATAAATAAAAAGATACGATACAACAAAAACGCTTGCAGTAATAAGTAAAAGAAACTTTTTCCACTTCACCATAAGTACAAGGAAGTCAAAAAAATCTGTGTTCTTTGTTTCGAATATTTTGTCTTCAGTAAGCATTTAACTATTCGCGGACATTATGAAGCAATATTTTGCGGACGGCAGTAACAACATCGTTAACATCGTCATGAGTTAATTTTGGAGAAAGTGGAATTGATATTGTCCTATCTGCTACAAACTCAGTGTTTGGAAAATCTCCTCGCTGATAACCAAATCGTTCACGATAATACGGATGCAAATGCAACGCGGTGTAATGAACTCCACAACCGATATTTTCCTTCTGCATTAAATTCATAAAATCATCTCGAGTGATACGCAATTTATCTGTATCGAGTAAAAGGGTGTAAAGATGGAATGCATGCCGTGTATTGGGTTCAACTGGGGATGGGAGAAAAACAGGTAAATCGTGGAACGATTGATTATATATTTCCCATATCTCTTTGCGTCGTTTAGAGTAATCCTCAATTCGCTTCAATTGGTGAATACCAAGTGATGCTTGTATATCCATCATATTATATTTGAAACCAGGATAAATAACTTCATAGTGTTTATATCCTGAGTCAGAAAATCGTTTCCAAGCATCCTTTGTCATTCCGTGAAGTGCAAAAATTTTAAGTCTGTCTGCAAGATCCTTATCCTCAGTGGTAATCATTCCGCCTTCTCCTGTAACGATATTCTTTGTAGCGTAAAAACTATATGCTGTCATCGCACCGACATTACAAATTTTTTTACCACCATATTCTGTTTCGATTGAATGTGCTGCATCGTTTATGATAAGCGCCTTAGAATTTCTGGCTATCTCTTCAATTTCGTTCATCTCACATGCTCTTCCTGCAAAATGGACTGGAATAATGGCCTTAGTTTTCTCTGTGATTTTTTTTCTAATTTCTATCGGATCTATACACATTGATTTCCGATTAATATCCGCAAATACAGGGGTTGCCGTTGTGTGAATCACAGAGTTTGCAGTTGCACAAAACGTCATAGGCGTGGTAATGACTTCATCTCCTTCAGTAACATCAGAAACTACCATTGCAAGGTGGAGTGCAGCAGTACAAGATGATACAGCGATTGCGTATTTTGCAGCGACATATTCCGCAAACATTTCTTCGAACTTACTCACTTTTGGCCCAGTTCCAATCCAGCCAGAACGAAGTGAAGATACAACTTCTTGTATTTCATCTTCTTCTATCCGTGGGCTTCCAAAAACTAAAAAAGAATTTCTCACTATTGGTTAAATGACATTATTTAATGTTTGAAATTACGACAGCAATGCCAATTACCACACTCAACACACTCGCAACTTGGCTTGCGATTGTAGCATAATACGCAAACGAACGTTCCGGAACCTTTGGAATCCAAATATAGTCACCTTCTTCTATAACGGTTTCATCGGGTTCAAGCCACTGCTTTGATTTGGCTTTTATAATTCTGATATCTCCCTCACGTGCGTTTTCAGTAAATCCACCTGCTTTCTCTATATAATATTCAACACTTTTTCCTGTAAGAAATTCTACATTCCCCGGAGATTCAACCTGTCCAAAGACATAAATAAAATAATTAATACTCGGAATGTTAATCACATCCTCCGACTTCAATAAAACATCCTTCGATTTATCTTTTCGAAGAAATAGTTCTTCAAAATTTACGGTCACTGCTTCCTTCTTTATTCGCAAATTTGTTTCCACGACATAATATGAACTATCTTCCACGGAAACATTTCCACGCTGGCTTAACAATCTATCCAATTCTATCTCTTCCTGTTGAACAGAACGACGAATCAATTCCGCTGTTTTTAACGATGCAAACTCAGTGAATCCTCCGGCAATTTCGATCATACCGCTGAGTTTTGTTCTGTCTTTCGTAATAGGATAAGTTCCAGGATAACGGACTTCGCCGGTAATGGTAACAAAATAATCTTCCCGAAGTTCTACTTTCGGTTTCACAACAACTCTGTCTCCGGGTTGAAGTAAAAAATCTTTCTGCTTAATCATTATTTCATTGGAAGTAAACACTCGCGTTTCCAACGTTTTCCCTTCAAAATCCAAACGAGAAAACTCAATACTATCAAGCAACGCGCGCGGTGTAAAACCGTGTGCAATTTCAATCAAATCGTGAATGCTATCACCTTCGACATATTCATATCGTCCCGGTGTATTTACTTCGCCGTAAATGGCAACAACGTTTTTTGTTTTATCTTTTCTTGGAACAACGATGACATCTCCTTCGCGTAAATATGGATTCGATGTATTGTTTTTTATTGCATAAAACTTTGGTAAATCTACTCGTGTTTGCGTTCCATCTTTTCGTTTCAAAACAATATTGCGTGTTGATTGCTCTTTATCTATTCGTCTCAATTCTGCTTCTTGCTTTATGTCTGCTATGCTATTTGCTTCCTGAATTACTTTATCAACTCGGTTAATCGAATATGCTTGATAGGTTCCGGGATTCAATACCCAACCGCTAATCGTTACAACAATCGGGCGCGGCGTTACAAGTGTAACGGTGATTTCTCCTATAATATATTTTCTTCGAATCTCCGAAGTAACATTTTTCTTTGCTTCTTCAAGCGTTAAATCAGAAACTTTTACTTCGCCAACAGTTGGAATGATAAGCGTTCCTTCCGGTGTAACTGTTAAATTGAAACTCATCGGCGGACTAATCCAAACATTTACACTTATTACATCGGATGGTCCTACAATATAAGTTTTTGTATCAATGACATCTTCCATTGGTAAACCAACTTGCGTTTGTTGCGGAAAAGAAAATTCTTTTTTCTCAAGAAACGAATGTTTCTTTTCATCGGTAAATTGGGAAAAGAGAACTGAAGTTGAGAAAAGAAAAAGTATGAGAATATTTTTTACACTCATCTGTTTGCGTATTGTTGTATGTAATAGTTTTTGTATTCGCCAGAAAGGATTCGCTTCCACCAACGTTCGTGAGACAAGTACCACTCAATTGTTCCTTGCAATCCTGTTTCAAAAGTATGTTGCGGAGACCAACCAAGTTCTTTTTTTATTTTCGTTGCATCAATTGCGTAACGTAAATCATGCCCCGGTCTATCTTTTACAAACGTAATGAGCGATTCGGGTTTTTCTAAATTTTTCAAAATGAGTTTAACGATATCAATATTTTTCCATTCGTTATTACCGCCAATGTTATACACTTCTCCGACAACACCATCGTGCAACACAACATCGAGCGCCGAGCAATGGTCGTTCACGTGCAACCAATCGCGTACGTTTGTTCCTTTTCCATAGACAGGAAGTGGTTTATCATTCAACGCATTGATTATCATCAGTGGAATAAGTTTTTCCGGAAATTGATATGCACCATAATTATTAGAACATCGCGTTACAACGACAGGAATATTAAATGTGTGTTGATATGCTAATGCAAACATATCAGAACTTGTTTTACTTGCTGAATATGGCGAGTTGGGATGCAGTGAAGTGTTTTCTGTGAACTTTCCGCTTTCTCCTAATGAACCATAAACTTCGTCAGTAGAAACTTGTAAAAATTTTTCGACAGAATATTTTTTTGCTATGTCGAGTAATACTTGCGTTCCTAAAACATTGGTGCGAACAAATTCCGATGCGCTCAAAATACTTCTATCTACGTGAGACTCTGCAGCAAAATTTACAATTGCATCAATGGAATATTTTACCATCAATCCTTCTACAAAAGGGGCATCGCAAATATCACCTTTTTCAAAATGATATCGCGGATTGTCTTCTACATCTTCAAGATTTTCTAAATTTCCGGCATAGGTCAATTTATCCAGATTCACAATAGTGTATGCAGGATATTTTTGCAACATCCATTTTACAAAATTGGAGCCGATAAACCCCGCACCGCCGGTAATAAGTATATTCGTCATTTGTTATTTGTTAATCGTATTCGGAATTTTATTTCTATGAACTAATAACAGATAACTATGAACTTCTTCAATCAAGTTTATAAATTGTATTCGCGTCATCTTCGTGGCGAATTTCATCCACTGTTTCTTTCTTTCCGTTTCCCGCAAAAAGTTTATTGGGATAGTTTGTAACCATTCCAAGTTTTCCGCCTACATTTTTATAAGCGTGAACAACTCCAGGAGGAATCAATACAGATTTCGGTGAATCTTCTCCAGCGTACACCACCATTTTGTTATTATATGTCGGGGAGTTTTTTCTGTTATCCCACAAATACACTTTGAAATTCGAGGGACCGATAAACCCGAACAAATCCGATTGTTCAACGTGTTCGTGAGGTCCGCGAGCAATATCGGGATGAGTCACGGATATGTAACTCATAACGGGGAAAAATTGTTCCGCGTTGGGAATACTTTCTTTCATTTCGTCAATGCGAAATGTTTCAGCAAGCCAACCACGCTCATCAATAAATTTGCGAATGTCACGAATAACGACACCTTCGATCGTGCCTTTCTTAAACATAGGGTATAAAAATCTTTAAATAAAATGCCAAATGTATTTCTTGAGGTAAAAATTCTGTTCCTGGACTAAAGAGAATAGTATCAATAACTTGATAGAGAGATATGGTTTTGTGTAAAGAGATATTAAATTTTGGCGGCAAAAATTACAAAAGTTTGAAGGATTAGCAAAGAGAGAAATTTCTTTCTTCCTTATTCCTTATTCACTATTCATTTTCTCTTTTTTTACTTCTCGTTCTTTCAATAGTTTTCTTAACATCCGAACTGCAACTAAATGGTCTGCGTAATTAGTCGTGAACGTATGTCCTCCGCTTCCATTCGCAACAAAAAAAAATTTGTTGTGCTTGCTCGGAAACAGCACAGCGAGAATTGATTTCTTTCCTGGATTATTAACCGGTCCCGGTGGCAATCCATAATGGCGATACGTGTTAAACGGCGATTCGATTTTGTAATCGTGGTACGTTAATCGGCGCGATTTCCTTTCCAAGATATATTGTATCGTCGGGTCTGCTTGCAATGGCATATTTTTTTTTAAACGATTGAGATACACTCCCGCAATTACTGCGCGTTCCGAATCAATATGCGTTTCACCTTCAACAATGGATGCCAGTGTCAAAACTTCGTGCATTGTTAAACCAAATTTTTTTGCGTGTGATTTTTTTTCTTCTGAAAATACTGAATGAAATTTTTTCAGTTGTTTCGCAATGATTTCTTCTTCATTCATTTGCCACATTAGTTCGTACGTAGAAGGAAATAAATATCCTTCAAGGGAATGTGCTTCTATATGGAATTTCGAAAGAAATGTTCGTGAAAAAGCAAGTGACGCAAAACGCGCAGAATCTATTCCCACCGTGTTGCTCAATATGCGCGCCTGTGTTGTTATTCGCGTTCCTTCGGGAATAGTAACAATCACCGGAATTATTGCTCCTCCACTTCGCAACAATGCCAGCAATTCGCGATTTGAGAGTCCGCTCGGAATACTATATTTCCCAACAATTACACGATTTTCTCCCGGGAAAAAACGCATCATAATATCAAAATAAAATCTGCTGCGAAATACATGCTTCACTTCCAACAAGGAAAGCACGTCATCGAAATTCATTCCTTTATTGATAAAAACGATTTTACTTTGTCCTTCGGGAAAATTATTGGAAACAATGATGGCTTCGTACATAATATACACGCCGCCAAGCACAAGCAGCACCATACAAATAAGTAAGGTTGAAAAAAATTTCTTCATTGCTTCTCTTGTGAAATGCGTAAATTCGGAACAGGAACCAAATCAAACTCCGAATGAATGCCGCGTTGCAATTTCATTTCTCCCACTTTTGCAATCATTGCGCCGTTATCTGTGCAGAATTGCAGTTCAGGAATGTGAAATTGTAACGAATTGCTTTTACAAAGCGATTTAAGTCTTGAACGAAGTTCTGAATTTGCGCTTACTCCTCCTGCGATTGCAATAGAACACACATTAAACTTTCTTGCCGCAGTAAGAAGTTTCATTGTCAAAACATCAATTACTGCTATTTGAAAACTTGCACAAATATCCGCCCGTTCCTTTTCACTCAACGATTCGAGTGTTCCGTTTGTAAGAAAATGATTATCGCGTAAGTAATACAACACTGCAGTTTTCAATCCGCTGAAACTAAAATCGAACGAATCTTCATTCATCATTGCGCGGGGAAATTGTATGGCATTGGGATTTCCTTCTTTTGCCGCATTCTCGATTGCATGTCCTCCAGGATATCCGAGATTCAGCATTTTCGCAACTTTATCAAATGCTTCCCCTGCGGCGTCATCAAGTGTTTCTCCAAGAATATGATGTTGCAATGGTTTTTCTACAAGAACAAGTATCGTATGTCCTCCCGAAACGATGAGACAAAGAAATGGATATGCAGGATTTCGAACGGATAATAAATTCGAGTAAATATGCGCTTCGAGATGATTCACTCCAATAAAGGGTATGCGCAATCCGTATGAAAGTGATTTGGCGAAATTCACACCCACAAGCAATGCTCCCATTAATCCGGGACCAAACGTTACAGCGATTCCTTCAAGTTCGTATTTTGAAATGTTCGCTTTGGACAATGCGCTTTCCACAACGGGAACAATAAGTTGAATATGCGCGCGTGAGGCAAGTTCGGGAACAACACCGCCATATTTTGAGTGAACAAATTGTGATGAAATGACATTCGATTTCATTCTTCCGTTGATAAGAACTGCGGCGGAAGTTTCATCGCACGAGGTTTCGATTCCAAGAATTGTCATAATTTTTTCACAGAAAATAAAGAAAAAAGGATAATTATTTTCAAGTCCAATGGCGAATGTTAAAAAGAAAAAATTAAAAAACCCTCAATTTCTGATTGGGAAACTGAGGGTTTTGCATTTAATTCTCAATACTCAATTACACATTACTTCATCAGCAACATTTTCTTCGTTTCCGAAAACTTTCCCGCTTGCAACCTATAAAAATACATCCCGCTCGAAAGTTTGCTCGCATCAAATTCTATTTCGTGTTCGCCTTCTTGGAGTTCTTCGTTGTTGAGTAACGTTGTTACTTCTCTTCCAAGAATGTCGAAAACTTTCAATGTTGTTTGTAGGGACAATTCATGAATTGCCCCTACGGGAATTTCAAATCGTATTGTTGTCGTCGGATTAAACGGATTGGGATAGTTTTGTGAAATAGAAAACAACGGTGGAGTGTTTTCATTTTCATTGACAAATACAGAGCCGCCTTCAACAACTTCGTATGTCTGATTAGCGGAAAGCGATGAGAGAATATCAACCGTTCCCGATTGCCATTGCACAATTATACTATCTGCGGAAGTAAAGTTATTCAAACCAAAATGTGCCGTAGGCATATTTTGCGAACGATATCCGCTGCCGGAATTGATTTCGCGAAGCATACGGAGCGTTCCTATTTTTACCGATATCTGCGCCCCGATTCCCGATTTATTACTTTGCGTTCCGACAAGTTTTATTTTCAACCAATGGTTTGAAGAATTACCGTTGTTTTTGAACAAATGATTGCCATAACTTGAACTCCCTGTTGAATACAAATCCATACAGCCATCGTTATTGAAATCGCCCCAAGCAGCGCACAACTGCTGAATACTTCCGATGCCAACTTCCGCAGTTGCTTTGGTGAACGTTCCGTTGCCGTTATTTTTGTAGAGAACAGATGTTGCGTTTTGTCCTGCGCACGTTACAAATATATCTTCGAAACCATTATTATCATAGTCCGCAGTTGTAACTCCCCACGAAATGACATTATCGGTAATACCTGCTTGCGCCGCAATCTCGGTGAACGAATTATCTCCGTTATTTTTGAACAATTGAATCGGTGTTGGCGTTGTTCCACCTGCGTAGGGAGCAAAACAGAAATCCCAAAATCCATCATTATTGAAATCGAACCATTGCGCGCCGCGTCCTCCGCCGTTGAAACCAAGCGACGAAGCAATTTCAGAAAATGTTCCGTTTCCATTATTTTTATGAAAGAAACTTGGACCGGTGGATTGCAAATTACTGATGAACAAATCGGAAAAACCATCGCGGTTAAAATCTCCCCAATGCGTTGCTTGTTCAAGAATGCCGCTCACCTGATGATTAACCCCCGCTTGTTCGGCAACATTGGTGAACGTATAATCACCGTTATTCTTGTATAACACATCGGGCGAACTTGCAGAATTGGAAACGGAAATATAAAAATCCACAAAGCCATCGTTATTAAAATCAGCCCACGTTGGCATTTGTGCAGCGCCAACATTGACACCTGCATTTGTTTCAATGCTGGTAAATGTGGTGTCGCCGGATTCAAGATTGTTTCGCCATAACCGCACAGGTGCTGAAACGGCAGTGGTTATAAGATCGAAATCGCCGTCGTTATCCATATCGGCAAACGAAGATGCAATTGTATTCGCTATATCGTTCATTCCCACTAGTGAAGCAATATCGGTGAACGTTCCGTCTCCGTTGTTTTTGAAGAATTTATTGGCTGAATTTCCTCCTGTTGGAACATATAAATCCAGTAAACCGTCGTTGTTGAAATCTACCCACGAACATCCGCGAGCGGAGCCGTCTGCTAAACCGATTCCTGCGGAAGAGGCAACATCGGTGAACGTGGTTTGCGATGCAACGAGATGCGAAAGAAAAAACGAGAGAAGAAAAAAGAAAATGAAACGATGAAAAAACATTGGAACTCCGGGAACAAATGTTGTATCTTTTTATAAACCTTCAGGTTCGGAAATCTTGAAGGATTGAGTATTGCGTAATACGTTCAGTACACTTTGAAAATCGTTCGGCACATCGGATTCAAATCGAAGAAACTCGTTGGTTTTTGGATGAAGAAAACCGAGTGTTTTTGCGTGCAACGCTTGACGATGAATGCTCTGAAACAATCCTTCAACAAATTCTTTCTGTTCATTGCCGTGTTCTCCGTACGAGGATTTTCTTCCTCCATATTCACTATCACCAAAGACCGGATGAGCGATATGCTGTAAATGCGCGCGTATCTGATGAGTTCTTCCTGTTCGTAGCCGCAAACGAAGTAGAGTAAGGAACGAAAATTCTTCCAGAACAATATATTCCGTTATCGCATTTTTTCCGTCGTCGCGAACGGTAATGCGTTTTCGATTTTGGTTGCTTCGTCCCAATGGCGCATCTATGATACCGCTTTTTTCATTCGAAGATTTTCGTTTCGCAACAGGGAAAATACCCCAAACAATTGCCCAATATTCTCGTTCGATGGTATGCAAAGAAAATTGTTTTGCTAATCGGGAATGGGTAACATCATCTTTAGCGCAAACTAATAATCCCGAAGTATTTTTATCGAGGCGATGAACAATTCCCGGTCGCGTTTCATCATTTATCGTAGATAGTTGAGCATAGTGAAAGAGCAACGCATTGACAAGTGTTCCTGAATAATTTCCGAATGCAGGGTGTGTTACCATTCCTGCGGGCTTATTGACTACCAGTAGATATTCGTCTTCGTGCACAATGTCGAGAGGAATATTTTCCGGAACAACTTTTGGCAAAGGATTTTTCGGAAGCGTTATTTCAATAATTTCTCCGGGAGCGACTTTATGACTTTGTTTTGTCGGTTCTCCGTTGACAAGAACTAATCCGTGTTGAATAGCGGCTTGTACTTTTGTACGCGTTGCGTTTTCAATGCAATGCGTTAAATATACGTCTATGCGTTCCTGCGTTTTCCCTTGCGGTACATTAATGGTCAATGTTACAGACATCGTTACGAACGAGGAATGTGCTCCGTAGATTGTTTAGACGCCGGTGATATGAGAGGAATAGTTGAAGTAGTATTCTCTTCTTTCAATGTATCTGAAGAATGGTGATGTTGCGAAGTAAAGTAATGCGCAAACAATAAAATTACGATGCCAACCGTAACGGAAGCATCAGCAATGTTGAACACTGGCCATCGCGTCAATGAATAATGGAAAAGGTGAATGTCAAAAAAATCTACGTCAATAAAATCCACAACTTTTCCATAAAACAAATCGCCTTCGTTATAGAACACGCCGTAAAAAATTCTGTCAATAAGATTCCCGATTGCACCTCCTAAAATCAATGCAATAGGAAACTTCACGATGAAGCGTTCTCCGATAATTTTGTAAAGATAGACAGCAATAACAATACTCGCAACAACAGAAAAGAGAGAGAAGAAGAGTTTTCCCCCAATATCAATACCAAATGCCATCCCTGCATTTTCAATATACGTGAATCGAAGTAAATCGCCGAGCAACGGAATGCTCGTGTACAAAGGAAATCCAATCCATTCGATACCAAAGAATGGAAGAGAACAACCTTTAACAAAGACTTTAGTTGCCTGGTCAAGAATAACGATGATGGAACTAATGTAAAATATTCTCATGCTTCCTTGCTTATGAGAGGAGTTCCACTAGAATGATTTTTACAATCGGTGCACATTTGCGCATGAGGAACTGCTTCTAACCGTTTCTTTTCAATGAGGTTTCCGCACACCTTACACCATCCGTAATTCCCGCGTTCGATACGATTCAGCGCTTCATTCAAATTATTCAAAAATTTTGCTTCGCGCGAAACCATTAAAAACGCCTTTTCACGTTCCATCGAATCTGTTCCGTGTTCCATATGCAGCGAATAGAGCGAACTGCCTTGCATATACTCTCCCGTTGTAGGGTCAATAACCGTATCGCGTTCGCGTTCGATGTCTTCCAATACTTCTTGTTTTTTTTCAAGTATCACTTCCTTAAAAAACTTCAAATCTTTTTTCGAATAACTGCCTTTTCTCATTGGTGCAACAATGATGCTATCTTCCAGTCGCTTTCTCCTTGACTGTTTTCTTCGAACAGGAACTTTAATAATAGTAACGGTTTGCTCCGTTTTCTTTTCAACTTTTGGTGTTGTTCTTTTTTTCTTCTGAACCGTTGTTTTTTTCTTTGTTGTCGTTCGGGTTGTTCTGAATTGAGTTTTATTTCTAGTAGTTTTGGATGAACGGTTTTTTTTCTTCATCGGTTTTATTGTCATTTTTTTGGGTAAGTTAAAGTGTAATTCGGTGAATAACTATTTCGCACATTTCTCCGTTCACATCAAACGATTGAGAAACATCTCCATTATTGATTGTAGAGAATAATGAAAATGCAAGCGTCTCATTCTGAACATACTCTTTCATTGTTGAAATCGCGTTGTGCAATCGTTCTGTGGTTTTGTAAAAAATTTTTATTCTATCTGTAATTTCAAAGTTGGAATCTTTGCGCAAGTTTTGAATGCGGTTGACAAACTCACGCGCTAATCCCTCGTTGACAAGTTCTTCGGAGAGTTCTGTATCGAGCGCAACGGTGATTTCGTTATCCGATGCAACGAGCCAACCTTGTATATCTTCGCTCAAAATTTCTACATCACTTTTTTCGATGAGAACATTTTGCGATTCAACTTCGAGAGAAATTTTTCCTTCTACATCAAGGTGAAGTATTTGTTGCGAAGAAAGTTGCTGAACTGCCAGCGCAACTTTCGGCGTTAGTTTTCCGTGTTTTGCGCCAAGAGCCTTGAAATTCGGTTTTACTTTTCTGCGAATGATTGCATTATCCATTGCAACGTACTCAATCGCTTTCACGTTAATTTCTTCGATGATAACATTTTCCATTCGTTGAATCATTTCTTTATCGCGTTGATTTGCAATCGGGATGAGAATACGTTTCAACGGTTGACGAACTTTCAAATTAGATTTTGTTCTCATTGAGCGAACGAGAATGACAATGCGCTCTGCTTTGTCCATTCGCTGTTCAAGTTCTTTGTCAATCGCGTTTTCATTCACTTTCGGAAGCAACGCAAGATGAATGGATTCAACGCTTTCTTTTTTTGTTACGGAATTTAAATTGCGAAATAATTCTTCTGCAATAAATGGAGCAAACGGCGCGATGAGTTTTGAAATTGTAATCAAACATTCGTAGAGAGTTTGATACGCGGCAAGTTTATCGCTTCCCGATTCGCTCTTCCAAAAACGTCTTCTGTTTCTTCTCACATACCAATTAGAAAGTTGGTCAATCGTAAAATCGGAAACAGCGCGCGCGGCTTTCATTATCTCGTATGCATCCATCATTTCATCATACGATTTTACTAATGTATTAAGCGAAGAAATTATCCATCTGTCAATTTCCGGTCGCTCATTTAATGGAACTTCTCTCCACTGCGAGTCTTCGACTTTTTCTTTGAACGTAAATCCGTCAACATTCGCATACAACGAAAAGAATGAATACGTGTTGAGCAACGTTCCGAAAAACTTTCTTTGAACCTCCGCTAACCCCGCTTCATCAAACAATGTTGGTTTCCACGGCGGCGATGTTGTAACCAAATACCAGCGTGTTGTATCAGCGCCGTATTTTTCCAAAATCATAAACGGGTCAACGGTATTTCCTTTCGACTTCGACATTTTTTGTCCGTCTTTATCGAGAATCAATTCGTTCACAACAACATTTTTATACGCCGGCTTATCAAACAAAAATGTTGAAATGGAATGCAGCGAATAAAACCAACCGCGCGTTTGGTCAATGCCTTCGCAAATATAATCGGCGGGATGTTGCGCGTCGAAAATATGTTTGTTCTCAAATGGATAATGCCACTGCGCAAATTGCATTGCACCGGAATCAAACCACACGTCAATCAATTCCGGCGTGCGTTTCATTGTTCCGCCGCAAGAACATTTCCACGTAATTCCATCTACAAATGGTTTGTGCAAATCAAGTTGCGAGTTGCGAGTTGCGAGTTGTGAGTTATCCTTTCCCAAACTTGTAACTCGTAACTCGTAACTCGTAACTCTTTCCTCTAATTCTCGAACACTTCCAACACATTCCAACTTTCCACAATCCGCACAAATCCAAATCGGAAGCGGCGTTCCCCAAAATCTATCGCGCGACAACGACCAATCTTTATTTTCTTCAAGCCAATTTCCGAATCGTCCTTCGCCAACTTCTTTCGGATACCAATTTATTTGCTTGTTCAATTCCACCATTCGCTTTGCATATTTCGTTGTTGCGATATACCACGAATCTCGCGCGTAATACAACAACGGATTTTTGCAACGCCAGCAATGCGGATATTCGTGCGCGTATGGAAGATGTTTGACAAAATTATTTTTCTCTTTAAGATGAGAAAATATTTTTTTCTCTGTCGCTTTATCTTTCACATACAAACCGGCAAGTTCTTTCACATCACTTTTGAAATTGCCGCTTCTATCAACAGTATGATATTGAGGAAGTCCAACACGCTTTCCGAGTTGATAATCATCTTCGCCATACATTACTGCCGTGTGGACAACTCCCGTTCCATCGGTTGTTGTTACGAAATCTGCTGTATAAACTTTGTACGATGTTTCCGATTTCAACGTATCAACTTCAAACAATGGAATGTATTCTTTGCCGACTAAATCTTTTCCAAGAATGTGTTCAACTATTTCATACGAACCAAGTTGCGAGTTTCGAGTTTCAAGTTGCAAGTTTTCCTTTTCTGAACTCGTAACTCGCAACTCGGGACTTGAAACTTTTCCAACATCAGAAATTACACCAAGACAATCATTTGCAAGGATCCAAAATTCATCGCCGACTTTTATTTTTACGTAATCAATTTTTTCTCCAACAGCAAGCGCAATATTTCCGGGAAGCGTCCAAGGAGTTGTTGTCCACGAAAGAATAAACGTGTTCGCTTCATTCTTCAATTTAAATTTTATGAACACGGAATTATCCGTAACATTTTCATAACCAAGCGAAACTTCGTGCGACGAAAGCGGCGTTTCACAGCGAGGACAATACGGTTGAATCTTAAATCCTTTGTAGAGCAAACCTTTGTCGAAGTATTGTTTGAGCGCCCACCAAATACTTTCGATATAATTATTTTCAAACGTTACATACGGTTCATCGAGATTTACCCAATAACCCATTCGCGTTGTCATTCGCTCCCAATCGTTTTTATATTTCCAAACGGATTTTTTGCATTCCTCGTTGAATTTTTCAATGCCGTATTTTACAATTTCATCTTTGTGTTTGAAGCCAAGCGATTTTTCAACTTCGATTTCTACCGGCAAACCGTGCGTATCCCAACCGGCTTTGCGATGCACTTGAAAGCCGCGCATTGTTTTGTACCGGCAAATCAAATCCTTCAACGTTCGCGCAAACACATGATGAATTCCCGGTTTTCCATTTGCTGTCGGCGGACCTTCATAAAACGTAAATCCCGATTTTCCATCGCGCGTAGAAATACTCTTCTCGAAAATGTTTTGCTCTCCCCAAATCTTGAGAATTGCCATTTCAAGTTGCGAATAATTTATTTTATCGGTAAGTTCTTTGAACACTATCGTTTACTTAAATATGAAATCAACCAGAGAATGAAACTTAATCCAATGCTCAATACTATACTCGTCGTTAACGGAAAATACAATTGAAAGTTTTCTTTCTTTACGCTTATATCGCCAGGAAGTTTTCCGAGTAATGGAATTTTATCGAAGAACGTGAGCAGTATTCCAATTCCAACAATGATAATTCCAAGTATGATAAATGTTTTTCCAAACTCATTCATCTAATCTACTGACTTCTGACTACTGACTACTGACTACTTACTACTTACTACTCACTACTCATTTCATTCTCTTCACAACTTCCTTCATCATCGCAGTCAACTTCGGCTCTGCTTTATCTGCTACTCCAATTACTTCTTTGAGCGAAACAGGTTTCAGCGAATCAGGAAAACACTCATCCGTAATAATAGCAAACGCAAGCACTTCCATTCCCATATGCACTGCAACAATGTTTTCGGGAATCGTTGACATTCCCACACTATCCGCGCCAATCATTCGGAGGAAACGATATTCGGCGCGCGTTTCTAAATTCGGTCCTGCGACAGAAACATGAACACCTTTTTGCAACGGAAGTTTTAAATCGAGCGCGACGTGTTCTGCAAGTGCTTGCAATTTTTTTGAATACGGTTCGCTCATATCCGGAAATCGCAGACCGAGTGAATCATCGTTTGTTCCAATCAACGGATTATCACCGAGCAAATTGATGTGGTCAACAAGCATTTCGATATCGCCTTTGCGAAACATCGGATTGAGTCCGCCGGCAGCGCACGAAATGAGAAGCGATTTCACGCCAAGAAATTTCATTACGCGCACGGGAAACGTAACTTGCTGCAACGTGTAACCTTCGTACTTGTGAAATCGTCCTTGCATTGCAACAACATTTTTGCCTGCAAGTTTTCCGAAAATCAATTTGCCGTGATGCGATTCTACAGTCGAAACGGGAAAATGCGGAATGTGTTCATACTCAATCACAACTTGATTCGTAATTTCTTTTGCAAGTTTTCCCAATCCCGTTCCGAGAATTATTCCAATCGTTGGCTTCATCGAAGTTTTCGTTCGGATGAATTTTAACGCATCGTTTATGTTATTTTGTAATTCACTCATATTTTAATTTTGCCACTAAACCACGAAGACACTAAAAATATTTTTGTGCTTTTGTGTCTTTGTGGCTATTACAAATCTACCCAACTAATACTTTGACAATTTCCTCAATCTCTGCGTCGCGCTTTCGTTTTTCTTCCATCGCATCTGCATCGAGTACATCGCGCGGCAATGATGATTCTGCTTTATTCACTATTTCTAATTCGGTGGAAAGAAACTGTTTTAAATTTTCAACGATATTTTTTTGCTTCATTTCAAGAATGGAAATTTCTTCGCTCAGTTTTATTTTCTCTTTGTGCGCTTCTTCTATTATCACTGCCGCCTGCGCTTCTGCTTCTCTCCGCGATTGTTCTTCGTACAGTTTTGCGTTAGAGAGAAACTTGTTGCTCGATTCTTGCGCTTGAACCAGTGTTTGTTGTATTGTTTGTTCGAGTTGATGATACCGTTCCAATTCTTTCACTGCTTCGTTCAAACTTGTTTTCAGTGAAGCATTTTCCGTTTGCAGCGATTCAATTTCCGATGCAAGTTGCGCAAGATACGAGCCGACTTCACGGATATCATATCCACGTAAAACTTTTTTGAATTGTTGTTGTTGTATTTCTAAACGAGTCAAAGACATAAAATACCTTTTATTTCATCACGTAATTAAATTCCAAATTTCAAAACTCAAATTTCAAACAAATTCTAAAACACAAAATCCAAATTTTTTGGATGAAGTTTTCGAAAATGAAATTTGGGTTTTGTTTGACCTTTGTAATTTATCATTTGAAATTTTTCCAAAGCAAACGCAAAACTATAATGATGAATATTTTCTTTCTCCAAACAACGCCGTCCCAAGTCGAATCATCGTTGCGCCTTCTTCAATCGCAATTTCGTAATCGCCGCTCATTCCCATTGAAAGTTGCGGCGCGTCAATTCCGTTGTAGTATAGATCAGTTTTCAGTTTTCGTAACATTTTAAAACTTGGTCGCGCATCTTCTGCATTGTCCGATAGCGGTCCCATCGTCATAAGTCCGTTCAAATGTATGTTGGAAAATTTTTGCATTTCTTTTGCTATCAAAATTGTTTCTTCCGGTTTGATTCCGTGTTTTGTATCTTCATTCGTTGTGTGTACTTCGAGAAAAACTTCGATTGTCCGAGACGATTGTTCCGCGCGTTTGTTAATTTCTACTGCAAGTTCAACGGAATCAACCGAATGAATCACCGAAATCCACGGAGCGATATATTTTACTTTGTTCCTCTGTAAATGTCCAATGAAGTGCCAACGTATTCTTTCATCGTGAATCTGTTCTTTTTTTTCACGAAGTTCTTGAACAAAATTTTCGCCGATGTCAAAAAGATTTGTTTGTAATACTTCAAGAATTATTTCTTTCGGAAAAGTTTTTGTTACGGCAACGATTGTAATTTCATTCGGATTTCTTCCAGTGCGCTTGCAAATAGAAGCAATATTTTCCTTTACAGAGCGAACATTTTCAGCGATAGACTGCATTTTTGAGGGACAAATATACACTAATTGAAAACTGGAAAAAAACTTGTTTGGGAAAATGGAGTCCACGTTTCCTTATACATTCCAACGAGTATTTAATACAAATCTCTACTTACTAATCGACGTGGACTCCAATTGATACTTTTTCTGAAGTTTCTTACCTACGCTTTGATGAAACGCAAAATGTTTTGTATGTTTTGCATGTAAAAAATGAAAGCGAGAAAGCAATAATAAATGTCGCAGATATTTTTATATATCTACGCTAAACCGACACTTTTATTGCGGATTTGTAAATTAAAAATTATCAGAGAAGGATATGTCTAAAAATAACCTCATCAATGTAAAAAGGAACGGAGATTATTGTAATCAGTTCAACGGAAAGCGACTTCATTTCCATTACGGATATTGCCAGACATAAAGACAACGAGCACACCGATTCGATAATTCAGAACTGGATGAGGAATAGAAATACGATTGAACTTTTGGGATTTTGGGAAAGTATATATAACCCCAATTTTAAACCCCTCGAATTCGAGGGGTTTAGAAAACAAGCCGGGTTGAACAGTTTTGTAATGACTCCCAAAAAATGGATTGAAGCAACAAATGCCATAGGCATTACTTCCAAGTCAGGCAGGTATGGGGGAACGTTTGCACACAGAGACATTGCTTTGGAATTTGCTTCATGGATTTCTATTGAATTCAAATTATTCCTGTTAAAAGAATTCCAACGCCTCAAAGCAGATGAAAATGACCGACTGAAATTAGAATGGAATCTTCAACGCACTTTGGCGAAAGTGAATTACCATATTCACACCGATGCAATAAAAGAACATCTCATTCCTCCAACTCTTTCAAAGGAAAAAATAAATTTTGTCTATGCCGATGAAGCCGATATGCTCAATATGGCGTTGTTCGGTATGACTGCAAAACA
The DNA here is from genome assembly GCA_016873775.1 of Ignavibacteria bacterium. NCBI lineage: Bacteria > Pseudomonadati > Ignavibacteriota > Ignavibacteria > Ignavibacteria bacterium. Next base: position 19,715 of record VGWC01000008.1, read on the forward strand.
ATGGAGAGATGCAAACACGAAAGCCGAAGGAAATATTCGTGATGCGGCAACTCTTGAACAATTAGTTGTGCTTTCAAATATGGAAAGCATAAATTCTGTTTTGATTCATCAGGAATTAAAGCAAAACGAACGACTGGCACAACTCAATAAAATTGCTATCACGCAAATGAAATCGTTGATTGACAACTCACAAATCCGCAAATTGAAAAAGTAACGGATGAATTTGCTGTAGCAATAGATAAGTTTCCGAAAATTGTTTTCTCTCATACGTTGAAAAATATAGAATGGGAAAGTGCAACGTTGGCAAAAGGAGAACTTAAAGAAGAAGTTTTAGAACTCAAGCAGCAATCGGGAAAAGACATTTTTGTTTGCAGTCCGAGTTTAATTGTATGCGCAACGAAACTAAATTTGATAAACGAATATCAACTTTGTATTCACCACGTAAAAGCAGGAAGCGGTTTGACGTTATTTAAAAACATAAGTGAGAAAATTATGCTTAAACTTGTAAAGACAAAAACTTTTGGTTTTGGGGCGATAATTCTTTATTACGAGCCGATAAAAAATGACTGTGAAACTTGACGAGACACACTTCGTGCGAATAGCAATGTTTCACTTTCTCGTTACAGTCATTGCAGTTCAAAATTTTCAAAATATCGTTTAGATTTCAGTTCAGAATTTTAGTATTTTCAAAACGAATTTTTTTCAATGAACGTGAAACGTATCGCAATTCTCGGTTCCACCGGTTCTATTGGAAGGAACACGGTGGAAGTTATTTCCTATTTCCCTTCTGAGTTTCGTGTTGCATATTTAACTGCGCATAAAAATCTTGATTTATTGCAAGAACAAGTAAAGAAATTCCGTCCAAAAGGAATTGTCGTTACGGAAGAATGTGATGCTTCTGTGTTGAAAAAGATTTTCGATGCAAAGTTAGAAGTTCTCGTTGGCGAAGAAGGGTTATGCGAAATTGTTTCTCGCAACGATGTTGATATTGTCGTAAGTTCGCTCGTTGGATTTGCCGGATTATCTTCGACCATCAAAGCAGTTGAGTGTGGAAAAACTGTTGCACTTGCGAATAAAGAAACGCTTGTTGTCGCTGGAGAAATAATTACTTCGCTAGCAAAAAAATATAACGCGAAAATAATTCCGATTGACAGCGAACATTCCGCAATTTTTCAGTGCTTGCTCGGAGAAACTGTTGAAACAGTTTCAAAAATAATTCTCACAGCATCGGGAGGACCATTTTTTCGTCTGCGAAAAGAGGAATTGGAAAACGTAACTCTCGAAGAAGCGTTGCAACATCCGAATTGGAATATGGGAAAGAAAGTTACGATTGATTCCGCGACGATGATGAATAAAGGATTGGAAGTAATCGAAGCGCATTGGCTGTTCAACGTTCCGAAAGAAAAAATTGATGTCGTGATTCATCCGCAATCAATTATTCATTCAATGGTGGAGTTTATTGACGGCTCGGTAAAAGCGCAACTTGGAATTCCCGATATGAAACTTCCGATTCAGTTTGCGTTGAATTATCCCGAACGAAAACAATTTACATTTCCGCGAACAAATTTTTCGCAACTTCGTGAATTGACATTTTACGAACCGGATTATGAAAAATATAAATGTTTGCAATTTGCGTTTGATGCGTTAGAACTTGGCGGAACGGCGACAACAGTTTTGAATGCCGCAAATGAAATCGCAGTGCAATTATTTCTCGAAGAAAAAATTCGCTTTACTGAAATTCCGGAATTGATTCGCACGGCATTAGAATATCACACGCCGATTCAACATCCAACACTTAAACAAATTTTTCAAACTGATAAAGAAACTCGTAGTTACGTTTCAACGTTATACAAAGAACAAATTTTGATACACTAAAAAATTACTCACACACTTGTCATTCCCGCGCAAGCGGGAATGACAAATTGAACAATACAACTAAAACAACTTAATGCAATTTCTCAACTCACTACTTTATTTTGGCATCACCATTGGCATACTCGTTTTTATTCACGAGTTAGGACATTATCTCGCAGCAAAACTCAGCGGAATGCGCGTTGATAGATTTTCGCTTGGATTTCCACCGCGTGCAATCGGTTTTCATTTCGGAACAAAAAAGTTGCAACAAAAATTTTTACGCGATATCAAGCAATCCATTTTTGCTCATCTCACATTTCACCAGATTCATCATTTACTCACAGAACAACAACTTTCCAAAACGCACGATGAATCGCTTGAATTTCTTGCGACTGTTTTTTCCATCGAAGAAAATGAAATACAGCATACTGTAAAAAACGAAAAAGAATACAAACCTTCTCATTTAATGATGAACGAAGAATTTTTTCCTTCGCATATTGATGAGCGGTTCAAAGACGAATTGTTCGATTTATTCTCTAATACCCAATCACTCGTAGATGATTTCAGCGAGTATCTTGACATTCGTGATTGGAAACGATTCAAAGAATATTATGCAACGGATTATTGTTTGTCGTGGCTTCCGATTGGCGGCTTCGTAAAAATCAATGGAATGATTGACGAAAGTTTCGATACAGAATTTCTACACCACAAACCAAAACCGTGGGAATTTCGCGCTCGTCCGTTGTTACAGAAAATGTTCGTCATCACTGCAGGAGTATTGATGAATCTAATTCTCGCTCTCGGAATTTTTTGGGGAATAAATTACACGCAAGGAAAAAATGTTTTGCAAACAACAGAAGTAAGTGTTCGCGCAAATAGCCCTGCATCACGATTTGGATTTTTACTCGGCGATAGGATTTTGAAAATCAACAACACCGAAGTAACAAACTGGAACGATGTTTTTGAAACGCAACATCTCGCCGCATCAACAAATGAAAACAATGGCATCGTAAGTTTTCTTTTTGTCCGAAATGGAAGAGAACAAACTATTTCCGTTGATAGAAGCGCAATCAATGATACGTTTGGATTATTTCCACGCGGCATTTTACCGAAAGTCAATCTTGTGGAATCAGGGAAACCTGCGGACAAAGTCGGCTTGCAACCAAACGATATAATCACCGCAGTAAATAATAAACCGATTGATTTCTTTTCGCTTTCTTCGACGATTCACAGTTATGCGGGAAAAGAAATTGCGCTTGAATGGAAACATAACGGCGAAACAAAAACCGCAAACATAACCGTTCTTGATGAAGGAAGAATTGGTATTGCGCTCGATACTGCAAACACGATTCCAACTCAGCATATTCAATATTCTCTGCTTGAAGCGCTTCCCATTGGTATTGCGTATGGAATTCAAATTTGTGAAGTATCGTATTCCAATATTCTTCAACTCATCACGGGAAAAGTTTCGTTGAAATCTTCTCTTGCTGGACCAGTTCGTATTGCGCAAATGTCAGCACAAGCGGCGGAAAATGGTGTGTCGCAATTTCTCACCTTCGTTGGATTGCTCAGCATTAGTTTGGCGATTCTCAACATACTTCCCTTTCCTGCGCTCGATGGCGGACATTTTATGTTTCTTCTGTATGAAGGAATTTTTCGCCGTGAAATTCCGGTGAAAGTAAAACTCGTAATTCAACAAGCGGGATTTTATATGTTATTGTTGTTGATGGTAATTATTTTGTATAACGATATTTCGAATTTGTAAAAAGTGAAATCTAATTTGTTGACTTTACTTCCTGAAACATTTTCTAAAGAAAAAGAAAATGGAGATAATGGTGTGTACAATCCACTCAACAAATTGAATAATCTAACAGGAAAAGAATGGATTAAATTCACAAAGAGTTGGTTTATTCATCGCCCGATAGCGAGAAAAGAAAATGAAATTTTACATCCAGCAAAATATCCCGAATCGCTCGTAAAAGAATTCATCGAGTTTTTTACGAAGAAAGGTGAATGGGTTTTAGATCCTTTTCTTGGAACTGGCTCTACATTAGTTGCGGCAAAATCGTGTGGCAGAAACGGAATAGGAATTGAACTTCTCGAAAAATATTTTCGCATTGCAAAAAAACGAGCGCAATACAATGAAGAAGAACTTGGATTCGTCAATGAGGTTTCTGAAATTGTTTTGAAAGGAAATTCTTTAAAACTCAAAGAACTTTTCAAAGAACATCATTTAGAAAAAACTAAAATAAAATATTGCATTACTTCTCCTCCCTATTGGAATCAACTCAAACGAAATTCTATTCGACAAAAAAATAGAAAAGTTCAAGGATTAGATACGCAGTATAGCGAAGTTTCTAATAAAGAAGATTTAGGCAATATTGATGAATACGATGAATTTGTAAAATGGCAAGCAAAAGTTTTTGATGCAGTGTATGACGTTTTAGAAAATGGTGGTTATCTTACAGTAATTACGAACAATGTTTTTGCCGATGGTCGAGTTTATCCTCTTGCATACGATACAGCAATAAGTTTAACGAAACGTGGGAAAAAAAGTTGGATAATGAAAGACGAAAAGATTTGGTGTCAAGACGATAAAGCATTGTTGCCGCTTGGTGTCAATAGTGCTTGGGTTGGAAATCGCCACATCAATATTGTTTGATATTTCGGAAAGAAGAAAACATCGAAGTATAATGGAAGAATCACAAGTCGTCGCTCATTTCAAAGCGTATTTGCGGAATGAAAAATGGAGAGTAGAATCGAAAGTTACTGCTGGAGAACTTTTTGAGCGATGGAAATTTGAACCTGATGTTGTCGCAATCAAAAATAAAATTATGTTGGTTGGTGAAGCAAAAGGTTCTGTAGATTTACACGAATTGTTTACCGGTATAGGACAATGTATTTGCAACACACAATACGGTGGAAATCTCGTTTGCTTAATTGTTCCTTATGATATCGAACAAGAAGCGAGATTATTGATACGAAGTTGTTCACTCGTCGGAAATGGAAGAATTGGTTTGTATGTTGTCAAAAAAACTGGTGATGTAATTAAAGCAATTGAATGTAAAGCAATAAAACTTAATCAAAGACAACGAGAACTTGGCCTTTCACATTTACACAAATTAACATTTATTCGTGATTTAAGAATCAGTGAACTCGGACGATTGTTGGAAAAAATATATTTGCTCAAAAATAATTTTGAAAACAAATCTTCTCTCTACACAATCTTTTCCAAAAGCGATAAAGATTATTTTTTTCGACAAGAAGTACAATGGGAGATTTAAAAGAAAAATCGTTCGGCAATGCTTTTATTCCGCCTACAAATTTAGGATTGATGGATAAGAACGGGCATCTTACATCAGAAGGTATTTCGTTAGCGAATACTTTTATTTCAAACAGAAAAGATTTTCATAATGAATTAGCATACCTGCTTTTGACGCGTGGTAATTTTCTTGCAATTCTTCAATCCATAGAAAAATACGACCACAAGATTTCTCCAACCGAACTTATGAATAAGATTACTGAATTTTTGAACAAAGAAAAACTTATCATTGGAAGTAAAAACTTGAAAGATTTTGCAAATCGTTTAAGCGGAAATCATCTTCATTGGCTTGTAGAATTGGAACTATTGACTAAAGACAAAAAAGGTTATAGAGTAAATTGGGTTCGCGTTTGTAACATTTTACGTTCATCACAATAATTTTTGAAAACAAATGTCCTATCTCGTAACAGCACGAAAATGGCGACCGAACACATTTGAAGATGTGGTCGGTCAAGAGCACGTAACCAAAACGTTACAAAATGCAATCGCGCAAAACCGCATTGCACACGCGTATATATTCTCCGGTCCGCGCGGATGTGGAAAAACAACTTCGGCGCGACTTCTTGCAAAAGCAATTAATTGCGAAAGCAGAAAAGGATTTAATCCGTGCAACAAATGCTCGCAATGTTTGGAAATCACGGAAGGTCGCAGCGTTGATGTGTTTGAAATTGACGGAGCATCGAATCGAGGCATTGATGAAATACGCGACTTGCGGGAAACAGTTCGCTACAATCCCACGCGCGCGAAATATAAAGTGTATATCATTGACGAAGTGCATATGCTCACTCCACAAGCATTCAATGCGCTGTTGAAAACGCTTGAAGAACCTCCTCCCTATTTACTTTTTATTTTTGCGACAACGGAAATTCAGAAAGTTCCTGCAACAATTCTTTCGCGTTGTCAGCGATTTGATTTCCGGAGAAACTCGATTGAAGAAATAACTTTGCGATTACAATTTATTGCGAGCGAAGAAAAAATTTCTATTGACGATGAAGCGCTACTGATTATTGCGAAGAAAAGCGATGGCTCGATGCGTGATTCACAAAGTATTTTTGACCAACTTATTGCTTTGTGTGGAAAAGAAATTGCAGGAGAGCAAGTTCGTCACTCGTTGAATATTGTTGACCAGGAATTGTATTTCAAAATCACGGATTGTATCATTGCAAAAGATATTTCTTCTGGATTGAAACTTGTGGAAGAAATTGTTGAATTCGGTTACGATTTTCGTGAAATGATGCGTGGATTGATTGAGCATTTCCGAAATTTGCTCGTCGTTGCAACGACACATTCGACAAAACTTTTGGAAATGACAGAAGAATATAAGAAGCGTTATGAAACACTCGCGGCTGAATTTTCCGAAGGAGATATTCTGCGCTATTTGAAACTTGCAATCGAGTTGGAAAATGATTTGCGCTTTTCTCCCGTTCCTCGTTTTCGTATTGAGTTGGGATTAGCGCAAATGATAAAAATGGAGAAAGCAATTTCGCTCGAACAGTTACTTTCACAACTTGAAGAATTGAAAAAATCAAATTCAACTTCTGTTACAAAAGAACCTTCCAACAAATATTCTACGATTTCTTCGTCTTCATTATTTGAAAAACGCGAAACGCGATACGCTTCTCCTTCACTTGTTATGGAACCACCTATGAAACTCGCAGTTGCGAAAGAACCATCGGTTGGAATTCCGGGAACAAAACCAACATCCGCATTGCGAACGGAAATTTCACTCGCAGAGTCGAATCTGAGACAAACATTGAAACCGATTTCCCTTTCCGAAATTTCCAGTCAATGGCAGAATATTGTAAGCGAAGTGCAAAAAGAACGCCGATGGATTGGAACTGTTCTCTCCGAATCGAAAGTAGTACAATGCGATAACGGTTTGGTAACGCTCGGCTGCACAAATAAAGCATTTGTTTCTTCGCTGAAGCAAAATCAAGATGTTGTAAGTGCAACGTTGGAAAAAATTTATGGAATGAAATTTCGGTTGGAAACAATAATGATGGAAGGCGAAAAAGGAGAACTCGAAACAGTTTCATCACCGCAAGAAACCGAACATCCGTTTATTGAAACATTGAAACGGGAACTTGGCGCGGTAGAAGTAATTTAATATCCGCGAAGTTCACGAACAAACACGAAGACTTTTTTTATGAAATCTATTTACACATCAATACTGTTGCTATTCTCAGCAATGCCTGTATTTTCTCAAACAACAATCGGAAAATATGGCGGAGAATTTCTTTCTCTTGGCGTTGGAAGTCGTTCGTTTGCAATGGGCGGCGCATCGGTTGCGTTAGTGAACGATGTTACAGCGGGTTATTGGAATCCTTCCGCGCTTACTTCATTACGCAACACACAACTCGCTTTGATGCACGAAGAACGTTTCGGAAATATCCTAAACTACGATTATGTAAGCGTAGGATTACCGTTCGAAAATAATTCCGCATTGGGAATCAGCGCAATTCGTCTCGCTGCAGATAATAATTTCGATACACGAGGCGCATTGATTGATGTGAACACGGGGCAAACAATTACTAACATTAACAATCCGAACGCGCGCATTGACGTATCAAAAGTAAAAACATTTTCTGTAGCCGATGTTGCAATTTTTTTCAGTTACGCGAAACAGCAGTTCGATAATCTTTCGCTTGGCGCAAATGTGAAATTGATTCGCAGAGATAATGCTGAGTTTAATGCATTCGGGATTGGTTTTGATGTTTCAGCACAATATTCGGTGAATGAAAATTTTCTTCTCGGCGCAAATTTTCAGGATGTAACGACAACGTTTCTCTCGTGGAACACCGGGAGAAACGAACTCATCTCTCCTACTTTAAAAATCGGCGGCGCGTATTTGTTCGATGTAATCGGAGGACAATTTGCTCCCGCGGTTGATTTCGATGTTCGATTTGAAAACAGACAATACGCTTCCAATTTTCATCTTGGCGGAATGAGTTTTGATGTGCATACCGGAGTGGAATATCTGTACAAAAAACTGCTTGCCTTTCGAGCGGGATATTCGGAAATCGGGCAACTAACGTACGGCGGCGGAATTCATCTCGGAAAAATGTTGATTGATTATTCCTTTATGCAATTCAGCGCTACGAATCAATTCAATACTCACAGAATTTCACTTCTCTTTTCCTTTGAATCGCAATCGAATATTTTGAAAACTCAGTGAACACAAATTGGCTGTTTATTCTCTGTTATCAATCCACATTGCAAAACTACAAATCAGAATTAAGCCCTAATGATGAATTGGGATGACATCAGTAGAAATTTATTCTTGACTTTTCCCCCTCCATTTCTCCACCGTTTCTATTACCTCTTTGAATTCCAAACACTTCATCAATTCCATACGCAATGCAGATGCTCCGGGAAAACTGTGTAAATAACCGCTGTAGTATTTACGAAACTCTATGACTGCTTTTCGTTCTCCTTTGTACTCAACGGATGAACGTAAATGTTCAAACATAACTTCAATTTTTTCTTCCACCATACTGTGCATTGGTTCTTTTCCTGTGTTCAAAAAATATTTTATCTCGCGAAATATCCACGGATTTCCTATTGCCGCACGCGCAAGCATTACTCCATCGCATCCCGTCACATCGAAAACAAATTTTGCTTTTTGCGGCGAAGTAATATCGCCGTTCACAATTATCGGAATTTTCACTGCTTCTTTTACTTTTGGAATCAGTGAATAATCCGCTTCTCCCCTATGTCCCTGCGAACGTGTGCGACAATGAATAGTTAAAGCAGAAGCGCCGCAATCTTCAACCATTTTCGCTACTTCAACAATTTGAATTGTCTGTGCATCCCATCCTAATCGCGTTTTTACCGTAACCGGAAGTGCAACGGATTTGACAACCGTGGAAACAATTTCACGCATCTTCGGCAAATCGCGCAAGAGTCCGGAACCTGCTCCCTGTCCCGCAACATTCTTTACCCAGCAACCACAGTTAACATCGAGTAAATCCGGTTGCAGTTCTTCCACCATTTTTGCCGCCGATTCCATCGAAGAATTATTTGCTCCGTAAATTTGTATTCCAAACGGACGTTCTTCTTCACTGAAATACATCTTCCGTTTTGTCTTTTCAGAATTTCGAACAAGTCCTTCTGCGTTGACAAATTCTGTGTACACAATATCGGCGCCAAATCGTTTGCAAATGTTCCGAAACGGATAATCCGTAACATCTTCCATCGGCGCAAGCAACACTGCATTATCAATTGCAATCGTTCCGATGTTCATTATGCATTATTCATTTCATTTTTTCTTGTTCTTCCCACAACCATTTCCAACAATGCAAACACAAGAGCGCATACAACAAAAAATTTCCACAACTCCACACCGTACCGCGATTGCATAATAGACGATTCAATTCGCTCAACATCATTCAGTTGAAATACATCATCGGAGCGAATACCGATTGAAGCATACAATCGTTCCATTTCGCCATCAGCAATTACCCGTATATCTGATTCACGCGCATCAATATTTACCGATAGTATTCCAATAGTTTTTTCATTTGCAACAAGAGTATAATTCCCCGCTTGTTCTTTTTGCGAAGCAGTAAAAACAGTTCCAGCAGTTCTTTCTGCTTGCGCGCTCTTGAGTTTTTCATCTTGATAAACTTCATTGCGAAGCACAAGTTGTTTTGTTCCTTTCAATGCGCTGTACGGAACGTTGATTGTCGGTTGTTCTCCAACAAGAAACGCATACGAACGCCCAGTTCCGCGAGCGCAATACAGTACGGAACGATACATCAACGGAACAAAAATTCCTCTGCGTGGAAAATCGCTCCATGCAAACGTTGGTGCAATTGCATACACAAGTAATTTTCCTTCACCAATAGTGTACTCACTCAACAACGAAAAACTTGAATGCGCCGCCATTACCGATGTTCCTTCTTTTCCCGCAATGCGCTGCACCATTGTATAAATTATCGGCAATTCAATTTTTCTGTTCGGTTGTGTTTTCATTTCACTTTCATTTTCAAATACTCCGGAAAACAACGGATGCCCGTAATCAATATTTTCAACGAAAGAAATGCGTTGCCCGTTTTCCGAAGGACGAAGTATTCCCTGAATCTGCGGCACGTTCATTGGTTTGAAGAAATTGATATTGAATGACGTTATATCCATTTTTTCTCCCGGGAAAAATATTACACCGCCGCCGCGTTGCAAAAATTGCATTAACTGTTCTCCTTCCGATTTTGAAAGTGAAGCGACGTTCGATACAACGATAACATTATGCATATTCATTTGTATTCTTGAAAGTTCAGAATGAATCATCGTTTGCGTATGAAAAAAAGAATGCAACGAATCATCGCTTGCATTCATCGCAAGTAAAGGAAAATGAATATCGCGTTCGCTTTCGGACACAAACGCAATGGAAATACTTTCAGGAACGTAAAATGAAAAATATCGTTTGTTATCATCGTCCAACGCATCCGATTCGATTTCTGCGTAGCCCTTTATCCATCCGTACGAATTCGGCAACACGGAAAATATTTCGGTTTTCCTGCTCCAAGCATCAATACTGATATTTTTTTGTGCAACGCGTTTTCCTTCAAGAAAAATACTGAGCGCATAATCATTCATTTTATGTTCACCGTAATTTCTTGTCGTTATGGAAATATTTACCGGATTATTGTGTTCGATAATTGATGTCTGCACCGCTACGGTATCAAGCGCAATGTTCTGTTGCTGCGCTGAAAATTTTGCGACAAACACACGCGTGTTTTCCAATGTAAAAACATCTGTTGTATCGTTTTTATTTCTCCAACTTGAGTATTGAAAATCGCTAAACACGTACATTTCTTTGTTCGAGTTCTGCGATTCCTGCAGTAAGCGCTTTGCAAGAATCAACGCATCGTGAAACGCAAAAGATGATTGACTTTCTTGCGTTTCGCGTATCATTGTTTTAATTGCGACAACATCATGCATTGGCGTTTCGGTAACGGGCAAAGGAAGTTGAGACGTACGAATCAGAAACAATTCATCGCCTTCGTTCATCATATCTGCAACACGAAGAGCAAGTTCTTTTCCTTGTTTCAACAATGCGCCGTGTTCGTTCCGGAGTCGCATACTCATACTGTTATCGAGAATCATCACGATTGTTGTACGAGCGCGAGTTCCCACCGTTCCGGCTATTGTTCCTTTCATTGCAGGACGAGAAAACGCCAACACAATTGCAACGATAAGCAACGTTCGCACGATAAGCAGCAGAAATTGGCGAAGTTTGATACGCCGAATTTTCGTAGTTTGCAATTCTTTGAGAAATGCAAGTGTGGAAAATTCTATGGTTTTCAGTTTGCGAAGATTCAAGAGATGAAGAATTACGGGAATTGCCGCCGCCGCAAGTCCGAACAACATCAGTGGATTAAGAAATTGCATCAAATTGTATAAAGAATATATTTATGTGGTAAAAATACGAAAGCATTAAAGAACAAAAAACCCACGAGTTTTACTACTCGGGAGATTGGTAAGTACGAATACCTGCACAATCCTTTCGACGATGCAATCCAAAGCACTCCCGAAGAATCAACAGAATATGAAAAAGTATTTCAAAAATTTCAAGAGAAATTTATCTTGAACTTATCAAGTACCTAAAAAATACAAAAGCGAAAGATAACCGTTCACATACATGTATGAATCCAATACAATATTTGGATTTGAATTTGTAGCATTGAAACGTTTTTCATTGTTGCATAAGAAATGGAACGACGATTTTGCATTCGCAATATCGCTTCAGAACGAAAGATTGTAAAATGTTTTTCCTTTTGCTTGGAGAGTTTTCATATTTGCGCCGACAAGTACGAATGTAGAATTTTCCTCATAAAATTTCCCAGTGATAAACAAATTCCAAAATACCACAAACGTCGGCGTTGCTTCCGAATCCACTTTTACTGTTCCTGTAATTACCATATCGCGTTGAATGATGAGCGAATCGCTGTTGGAAACTATCAATGTTCCAATCACATTCAACGAAGAAAATGTACCTCCATCGTTTCATTGAAGTTGGGTAATACCATCAATGATTGAGGAGAAACGGATAATACAGAATGGCTCGTACGGATGGAATCAATTACAAGAGTTTGCGACGAATTGTTCGTAGCCGAATATGAAAAAAGCAATGTTGCTCCCAAATGCAAAAACAACTTCGCTTCCTTCGGTTTTTGATGAGATAAACAAACGAATAATCAGCACCGAAAGAATATGTTCCACTGCAATAATATGCCAGTCATCGCTTGTTTGCTGAACGGAATAACTCCAATCTTCATCACTTCCACTATACGTTTTCAGAAACCTCATTGGTTGCGTAATTCCTTTTGTTATCAAAACGAAAAGCAAAATGTCATACCAACTTATACGTTGTTTCGTACGAGTGTCTTACAGTTCATTATGAAAAATTTTGTTTGGATTATTACGGGTTATGACCAATAAGTAACTATTTTAGTAAAAGTAAAAAAACGGAAAATTCATAATGTGTAGTTTCGAGGAATTTTTCTTGTGTGTAAAAAAAACCCCACGCGCAATAAATGCACGTGGGGTTTTGTAGAATGTATTATTTTTCTGATTTATTTCATCAGCATTAATTTCTTTACATTGGTAAATTCACCATTGTTAATATCAATGCGATAGAAGTACACACCGCTTGCAAAACTCGAAGCATCGAAATCAACATCTTGCAATCCTTCCTCCATTATCTCGTTATGAATGAGCGTGGAAACTTCGCGTCCCAAAATATCGTACACATTGAGCGAAACAATAGAAGTTCGCTCCAAATAGAACTCAATCGTTGTTACCGGATTGAACGGATTCGGATAGTTTTGTTGCAGAGAGAAAACTTCCGGAATATTCCTTGTGCGAACAATCGTCGTCGAAGTACGTTCTTCTGAACGATCACGTGTTAAATATGGAATGTCCACAAGTTTTACTTCGCCGCGAAGAGTCAATGCAGGTTTGAATGTCGTGTACACAATATCAATGGAATCAATCGGCGTCGCAAAAGCGGAATTAAGTTTTTTCAGCATTACTGTTATCGAATCATACAAAAGATGGTGCGTGGTGTTGGAATCTTTGAATACGTTCCAGTACGTCATAATACTATCAACACGCAATGCAATGCTTGAAAGTTTCATCTGATTAAACGGACTTCCAATCTGTAAATACAATAAGTCTCCGAACTTCGCCGGTGGAATTGCTGGGTCGCTTTGAAACACCACTTGTTCAGAAGCCGCAATATTCAATTTGAAAACTCCTAATTGTTGCGCAAGAGGATTGATATATTTTTTCCTATCGGCTTTAAATTCTTTCGCGAGTTTTTTATCCACTTTTCCAGGAAGACGAATCGAATCAAAGCCGTACGATTTTCCTAAATCTATCACCGTATAAAATTTGGATATATCGCCACCTGTTTTCCAACGAATCCACGAAAGTGTTTTTGCTTCAACGCTCCCTTTTGTTTGCGAAATTCCAACAACGATTCCAGAGTTCCGTTTAGCGACAGTATCGCGTACATTTGCAACGGTGGGAAGCGGATATGGTTTTCCGGTTTTAATCGCAAGTTTCGTTGCTTTTGCCGATAGCTCTGTTGTTGCAGCAATCGAACGAAGTTTTACGGTATCGGGAACGTATCTATCAACAAAATCCACAGTTAAAACTTTACCATCTTGAATAAATGTTGTATGATACAATTCTGTAGAATCCACTACATGCGTTCCGTCAATAACTTTTCCAAGTTGTGTCCAATACAATGAATCTTTTTGTGTAACGGTATATGTTCCCGGGTTTAAATCGGTAAGTGTAAGTATCGTATCGGTAACAGAAGCAATAACTTCTCCGTTTAATAAAACAGAAAATGGCCACATAACATTGATGCGGTCTTCCGTTGTAATAAAATCGAAATCACTGTCAAAATATTTTCGAATGACAATCGTGTTTCGATGATAATTCCCGAAATTCTTACCCGTGAGATGTTGTCCGAAACTTAAATCAATAGCATACGAACTGCTTGCAGGAAACGTTTGCACCCATCCCGATTGAATTTCTTCCGATACGGTGTATGTTCCCGCATCTAAATCGGCAAAGAGATAGTTGCCAGAATTATCTGTAAGCATGGAATCAATGACAACGTCGTTTTGTGAAAGATAAATTTTCCAGTTTGCAACTCCGGTCTCATTGTCATCTTTAATGCTATCGGTATCCAGATCGTTGAATTTTGTACCGGCAATAGAACCTAATTCTACCACGCCAAAATTGTTTGCATTTATTTCAGAACCGCTCTGAATGGAAACATTGTACGTTTGTTGTACCACAGGAAATGTTTGTTCCCATCCATTTTTTACACGTATTGTTATCGTATATGACCCGACAAAAATTCCATCTATAGAAAAATTTCCTCCTTCAGAAGTTGTTGAAGAATCAATCGGATTTCCTTCTTGTTCAAGAACAACGGTCCAGTTTTCTATACCAACATCATCAAAATCTTTTGTTCCATCACCATCAATATCTTCCCAAACAGTACCGGAAACAATGCCAAGTTCAAAATTTCCGAAATTTTTTTCTGTGGAAAATGTTCCACTGAAAATATCTACCGTGTAAAAAATCGGTTCGGAAGGTAATGTTTGCGTCCATCCATTTTGAACAACTTCTGCAACAGTATATTCTCCTGCAAAAAGGTTCGTAAAACTATAAATTCCACTTTCATCCGTTGACTTTTGATCAGATGATGCACCAGATAAATTCACGTTCCAGTTTTGCAATCCGTTTTCTCCTTCATCTTTCATTCCGTTTCCGTTCACGTCAACAAATACCGTTCCGCTGATTGACCCATATTCAAAGTTGCCGAAATCTTTTTGTGTATGCGTATTTCCGCTCGTCATTGTAATCGCAAAGGTAGATGTAGACACGGGAAATGTTCGCGTCCATCCGTTTTGCAATACTTCGCTCACCGAATAATTGCCTGCAAGAAGATTGGAAAATGAATATTCTCCATTTTCATCAGTAACAGTCGAGTCGGTTTTCGTACCTGCAAGTTTTATTTTCCATCCGGAAAGAATACTTTCGCCTTCCTCATACATTCCGTCGCCGTTCATATCGAGAAATACTTTTCCACTGATGGAACCCTTGAAGAAATTACCGAAGTCTTTTCCAGATACACTATTGCCACTCGTAAGTGTAACTGAATAGGTTGAAGGAGAAACAGGTTTTGTTTGATACCATCCGTTTTGAACATCTTCACTAACAGTATAATTGCCTCCAAGTAAATTGGAAAATAGATAATTTCCGTTTTCATCCGAAAGAACAGAATCCACTTTTGCCCCGGAAATTCGCACCTTCCATCCAGAAAGTGTTGCTTCTCCGACATCTTTTATACCGTCTCCATCGTCATCAAGAAATACTGTTCCGCTGATAGAAGTAAGTTGATAATTTCCAAAAAATTTCCCCGTAACGATTGTTCCGCTGAAAATATTCGAAGATGTTGGATTTGGAGAAGTTTGCTGCCATCCAGCAACTTGTTCTTCGGTTAAATTATACGTTCCGCCCAAAAGTCCTGTGAACGAAAAATCGCCGCCGGCATTTGTGAACGTTGAATCTTCTTTCGGTCCGTGAATATAAATTTTCCAGTTTGCAATTCCTTGTTCATTGAGGTCGCGAACGCCGTTTGCATTTGCATCACGATACTTTGCGCCGGAAATAGAACCATACTGAAAATTTGCAAAATCATTGTTTTCGGAAACCTGCATTTCTTGCAAATTGATTATATACGTACCATCTCCTCCCGGATGTGTATGCGCCCATCCCGATTGTAAAACTTCGCTTACTGTATAAGTTCCTGCTGGAAGATTTGTAAAACTATACAGCCCGTTTGAAGTTGTTGTATAATTAAAACTCAATGGTCCAGAAATAGATACTTGCCAACCGGAAAGCGGATTTTCATTTGCATCTCGCACACCATTACCGTTCACATCCGTGTAAATAATTCCAGAAATTGAACCTCCCGGAGGAAGATTACCAAAATCTTTCCCCGTTGCATGTTCACCTTGCGTTAGTGTGAACGAATATGTTCCCGGTTGCGAAGGAAACATTTGCAACCATCCGCCTTGTTGTTCTTCACTTACCGTATATGAACCGGCATTCACATTGAAAACATAATTTCCGTTTCCATCGGTAAAAGCAGAATCTGTTCTTGAACCGCTTAAACGAATCTTCCAATTTTCAAGACCGATTTCTCCTTCATCTTTTGTTCCATTAGCGTTTGCGTCTTTAAATTTCATTCCTGAAATAGAGCCGACTTGATAATTTCCAAAATCGCGCGCAGTAGAATTTATTCCGCTATATATACTTACTGAATATGTTGATGGATTGGATGGTTTTGTTTGTGACCATCCGTTTTGTTGAACTTCACTCACCGTATATTTTCCGCCGAGCAAACCTGTGAATGCATAATTTCCATTTGCATCGGTAAATAGCGAATCATTTTGGGGACCTGTAATTTTTATTTTCCAGTTTTGAAGTCCAACTTCGCCGACATCTTTTACACCATTGATATTCGCATCGTTGAATTTCATTCCACTGATAGAACCTTTTTGAAAATCTCCAAAATCTCTGTTTGTTATTATTTGTCCAGCAAGAAGATTTAATGTATAAGAATTGTTCGGCGGATACGTTAACACCCATCCCGAAGGAACATCTTGCGTAACAGTATAGGAACCAGGAGTTAAATTGTCAAAAAGATAGCCACCTAATTCATCCGTAACGACTGAATCCACGACTGGTCCACTGATGCGAATCGTGACGTTATCTAATAACATATTATCGTTCTTTACACCATCTCCATTGTAATCAATAAATACACTTCCCGTAACCAAAGCAGTATTGCTATACGAGTGATAGGCATTTACTTTTTTCACCGTTTGACCATCGGGATTTTCGACGGTAAGTGTATATTTTCCCGTTTGACCAAGAATCGGAACTGTTGCTGTAAATGAGTTAGCATTTACAAAAACTACATTTGTTAAATTGACATTTCCTAATTTTGCAGTAAGTCCACTTACAAAATTTTCACCCGAAACTGAAACGTTCACCAATTGATTGTATAATCCGCTATCGGGAGTAACGGCAGAAATAGAAGGAGGCAATGTGTTTGTTACATTGATTCCATTGTACAACGTATCCGATAAACCGTTTTTGTTGATAACAATAACATCATAATTTCCTGCTGGCAATTGCCCCGAAGAAATATGCACTTCAATGAGCGACGTAGCAATTGTTGCATCAGTAAGAGTATATATTGTACCGTTGGAAACGTGCCGGAATTTCACTTGTGCCGCAATCGAAAAATGTTCTCCATAAATTTCAACACCGTTTTGTTGCAACCGATAAATGACCGCAGGCTCAACGCTCGTAATATTCGGCGCAGGCGCTTGTCCTGCAGTTACCGAAATATCATCAATAAACCATCCGCGAAAACCGTTGTAATAATTGTCCACACTGTTGAAGTCAAATTTCACGACTACTTGATTGAAACCAACATACGACGTTAAGTCCAACATCTGCTCTCTCCACACTCCAACTTGTCCTAAACCACCGGAAGAATACGGAACAAATGATGCGCCGTTGACATCGTTTACCGGATTTAATTGGTCAACAAGTACATAACTAGAACCTCCGTTTGTTGAAACGTACACTCGCATCAAATCGTACTGATCCACATCTACGCCTTCTATTTCCCACCAAGACCAAAATTTCATTGTAACGTTTGTTTGCCCTGATAAATCAAGCATTGGTGAAATCAATCCTCCTTGATTTGCTGCTACGCCATTTCCACCGGAATTGGCGGCTTGATTTGGATTCCACCCTGGACCTATGAACGTTCCGGTAGAATCCTGTCCGTACCACCAATCATATTGTCCACTGTGCGATTGCGGAAGATTTCCGTTATCGGGCAAGGAAACTAAACGTGGAGTGATTCGTGGACTTACAAAGTATAATTGCGGATTTTGTATGCGATGCCAGAATCCTGTGGTTGTCCATCCGTTTGTGCCTCCTTCAACATCGTCTTCAAACGGAAGTGAAACCGATGTGAGTTTGGAAATTTGAATCGGAAGTGATGCAATATTTTTCCCGTTTTCATTCATTTGCAATGAAGCGTTGTACTCTTGCGAAGTTATTCCTACAGTCGAAACTTCGATTGTGAGCAACATCGTTTCGTTGGGAAGGATGACAATCTTTCGTTGCATTTCTCCTGAGAGAATTTCTTGTTGTTGCAATTCATTATCATCATAACGAATGAGAGAAAACGGATATTCTCCTTCGTTTGGTATTGTACGCTGCGCATTGCGTGTGGTATTTTTCCCGGGACGCGAGTGTGTTTTTTGTACAAGTATAAATTGTGCAATTCCAATATCGGATGAAGTAATTGTTATCGGTTGCTTGCCGATGTTTGCTACTGCGACTTGCCGTTGAGTTGTTCCTCCTTCTGTAAGTCGTATTTCTAATTTTTGAGGTTCAAATTGTATTGTCGTTTGTGCAGAACTTTCTTTGATAAAAGAAAAATTCATCAAACATACATACACGAAAGAAAAAGTGAAAAGTTTACGCATAGAACATTCTTTATTGAAGTATTTTTGGGAAAATGAACTCTCCCTGAATTTGTATAGACTATTTAGAAAACCACGGTGTGTTCATTGTAGTTTCTATGCCTAAACGAATTGAAGTAAGAGCGTGAGGATAATAAAACTTTGTAGAACCAATACGATAACCGAGAGAATTAAATTCGGATCCAAGGAGGTTTGAAAAATCTATATACGCTCGAATGGTTTTCCGTTTGAACGAAATACGTACGTTCAACACATTGTATGAACTGAGCGATTCGGTATTTGCATCATCGAAGAATCTGGCTCCCGTAAAATTCCACGAAAGCGTTCCTGCAATATTCGTTCGATGTTTATAGGTAATTCCAACGGATGCCGCGTGTCGAGGAACTCCTTTCAATTGATTATGTTGGTACACACCTTCTGAAAAAATCGCTGATGTGTAAGTATAATTTGCAAAGGCAGTGATATTGGGAATCCAATGAATACGCAATCCGTTTTCTATTCCGGTGTGATTGGTTTTTACAATATTTCCATACTTTAACGTTGCCAAATCGAAATCAATTTCGTCGGAAATGCGATTGAAATACAAGGACGAATGAAGTTCTCCATAAATTTTTTCCTCAATGATTCTTCCGCGCTGATACAATCCAAGTTCAAGATTCAAACCGCGTTGTGGTTTCAACTTGTCGTTCGATATTGTTGTTCCCAATAACGGGCGTTGGTCAAACAATTGATTCATTGTTGGAGATTTGAACGAACTGGAAACATTGATATACGCATTTCCTGTATAGACGGGAACATCATCATCAAGAACAGTTGCAAAAAGATAATTCAATCCTGCTTTGGGAGAAAATGCAGTGTATGAATTGGATGAAGATGTAACATCGTATGAATCCGTAAAACTGTCGAAACGAAAACCAGCATTTAATTTCAACGGAGGAATAATCGGAACTTCATCGTGAACAAAAATTCCTACGTGTTGCCGATTTCCCGTTCCAAATGAAAGCCAATCTCCACGTGAATCCGTTGTTCCATTATAATTATAGTACCCCGTTTCGATATTGCCGACTTCAATTTCGCCGCCTAAAATAAAATGATTAGGAATATCTTCAATCGTATCTTGCACATCAACGAGAGCATCGAATCCGAACATTCTGTTACGAATGTTATTTTCTTTTGTATCAAAAAAAATCGTCTCCGCTGTTATCGGTATGGGAAGAGTGCGAATAATATCCGCATCGCGTGTTTGAAATGAAAAACCTGTTCGAAGATTTGTATTGGAAAAAATTTTATTGGAATATTGAACGCGAGAATCCCAGCGATTTTCATTATTGTTATCCGATGCGTAATTTTCAATCATCGCTTCTCTATTAACAGATAGCGAATCTTCTGTTAACGGTCCCGCATCTTCCGTATTTCTTTTTCTGTACGAAATATTCCAAACAATGTTAGAATGTTCATTGATAGGAACTGTTACATTCCATCCTATCGTTGTTCCACTCCATCCGCTATGTCTTCTGAATCCATCCATTGCTCCGGATTGAATATAAAAACGATACAGAATATCTTTCACTTGTCCCGCAGTCCGAAGATACGCATCTCTGCTCCCGAAACTCCCTCCGCTGAGTGACGCGGAACTAATGTCCGCTTTTGCTTCTTTCGATGTTATATTGATTACACCTCCCATTGCAACATCACCATAGAGAGCGGAAGTAGGTCCGCGCACAATTTCCATTTTTGCAATCTCATCAACGGGAATAGCATTCCAATCAACAAGTCCCGTTTCTAAATTATTCATTCTCACGCCATCAATATACACAAGGATATATTCCGCTTCCCCGCCACCATAATATCCGCGTGTTGTAGCAATAACATCGCGTCCTAATCCATCGCGCTGAAACATCATAAATCCGGGAAGCAGATGAATAATGTCGGAAAAGTTATTAGTTGGCACTGTTTGAATCTCGTTCGCAGTTAGAACGGATGACGAAGAAGTCGTGTACGCAAGTTTATTTTCTAAACGTTCGGAAGTAACGACGACTGCATCCATCACATAGTTCGGTGGTTTTGTGGTTCGCTCTTCCTGCTTAAGTTCTAATTGTGGTTTTTCCGTTCCTATTCTTAATGTTCGAATACCTACACCACGTTCCGGGATGAGTACACGCTGTTTTACGGGTTTTCTTTTTTTCGTTTTATGATAACCCGATTCCGTCGTATCCTGAGCGAATACGACAGCAGTGCATACATTCACTGCGAACAGAAGCGCAAGTATTCGAACAAAAAATATCATTTATGAATAATTGAATTTCTTAAAAATAGTTTTCAAAAAAACGTTATTTCAGTAATAACATTTTTTGCATCAATGGCATAAACATTCCGTTCGTTTCCAAGCGGACAAAGTAGACACCACTCGAAAGTTTGGATGCATCGAATTCAATTTCCTGATAACCGGATTCGAAGAATTCTCTGTTGAGAATTGTCGCAACTTCCTGTCCAAGAATATTATAGATTTTCAAAGTTGCAAAACCATCTTCCGGCAAATAAAACTCGATAGTTGTCGAGGGATTGAACGGATTCGGATAGTTTTGATATAATTCTACTTGCGTCGGAATAAGTATTCCATCCGGTTTTCGTTCGTTGTTGGAACGCTGTGCCGGCGGTAATAAATAGGGCACATCAATTACGCTTCGAACTCCTGCTATGGAAATAAGTCTATTCGTAGTGCTTAAATAGTTTATTGATATATCGGTCACGTCGAGAGTTTTATGAAATGCTCTGTTGATTCTTGTAAGTATAGAATCTGCAAGTTCATAATCCTCGTCGGGATAATACATATAATATGTGGTAATTGAATCAATTCGTTTTGAAATATCACTTAGTTTCATACCATTGTATATACCCGATTCATCCGTTCCGTCGTCGTAAATAACGTTTTCTAAACCACCGGGTGTGTACAAAAATGAACTTGCAAGCAAGTTAAATTTTGTTACATACATTTCGCCTGCGAGATGGTTATTGTATTTCTTTGGCGTTGGATTTTTCAATTCTTTCAAAAACTTTTTCGGAACTTTTCCAAAAAGTTTAATCGTATCAAAACCGCGCGATTCTCCGGTTTGTGAAAGGAATTTTGCCGCACCGCCTTTGTCTAATTTTATCCAAGCAAATCGTTTAATACTGTCTTTATTGGTTTGTGGAATACCTAACGTCAAGGCAGGTTTTCCTAATTTTTTAAACAACGTATCGCGCAGGTGCCCAAAATTTGCAGAATACGTGCCAAATGTTTTCATATTTAATTTTGATGCTTTGGCTGCAAACATCGCACTGTCAGAAATGAATGTTCGCATATACGAAGTATCTCCGGTGAAATTAACGAAAGCAACGGTTGGTCGTGCTCCCGGTTTCAATGTGAACGTAATTGTATGCTGTCTATTTTTGATGGTTGCTCCCTCTTCGTTCACATAACCAAGTTGGAGATAACCGCTAACGTCCGCTTCGACTGCAACATATACTCCGGGATTTACGGAATCTGCTTTTACGTATGAAGAATCAATTGTTGAAGCAATTAAATTTTCCGGATCTACAGAATTTTTGTACAAATACATTTCGTACGGTGTTTCTATCCAATCATCTGTAGTACTGATATTTCCGTCGTAATCAACATATTTTTTAACAGTGATTTCTGCTGCGCGGGCGTTGACAAAATGAATTTCTTTGTTTTGTCCGCCGATGAGCGAAACACTCATAGCACTGTACGAACCCGCTCGGTTTTGTGAACCAGTATTATCAATCAACGTAGTTCCAAGAATAGCCCATTGCACTGAACTACTATCTTCTTGAACAGCAATGTAAATTCCGGAAC
Source organism: Ignavibacteria bacterium (assembly GCA_016873775.1). NCBI lineage: Bacteria > Pseudomonadati > Ignavibacteriota > Ignavibacteria > Ignavibacteria bacterium. The sequence continues at coordinate 42,348 of VGWC01000008.1, forward strand.
CAAGATTTTTAACAGTTAATACCGAATCATTGGTAACAGATTCAACTAAATTATTTGCGGCAACTGCATTACGATATAAAGAAAGTTTCCAAGGTAAAGCAATGCGGTCATTGCTGGTGTTAAAGTCTCTATCTACATCTGCAAAACATTTAATAGTAATAGAATTGATTAGATAATTAGTGAACTCTACAACTTTCGCCTCTCCGCTATTCAAAGTAAATGCAACAGTAGAACTCGTTGAATCATCAACAACACCATCAACAGATGATGAAAGATGTCTCCATCCGGCACTATCCGCCTCCACAGCAATATAATTTCCTGCAGGAAGTGAATTTGCTGCTAACGTAGTTGAATCAATAGACGCAATAAGTGTGCTTTGGGAAATCGAATCCTGATACAATGAAAGGAACCACGTTTTGGATTGACGGTCAGTAATCGTTGACGATTTTCCATCGCTATCGCGTAATTTACGAACCGTAACTGTATTGGGATGCCCTGCGGAAACAATAACATTTTTACGATTATCTATTTCATTCCACTCGTTAATTTGCGAACTTGCGTCATAGTACACATAGATAGCATGATTACCATCTGCAAATGATGGTGGAATGGTAAAATTAACTTCTAATGTATCTCTTCCGCCGACTGGCAAACTTACGAAATAATCTGTTCGTCCTAAACGCGAACCGGAAGTTAACGGGTCATTGTCATAGAAGCGAACTAAGATGTTATTCAACGCTTGATCCGACAATGCATCGTTTTCAAAAATTGCAGTCAAACGCATTGTGCTATCTTTAAATACAACACGCGGCTGAATATCAAATGAAACGACAGATACGTTACGTTGCGCTGATACAACTCTGAGATTGGCAGAATTGGTAGAAGTTGCACCTCTGCTATCAGTAACACGAAGTCCAATTTCTCCGTCAAACTCTGAAGCGTAAACGCGAGTTACGGTATCCGTTGTTGCGTCGCCGTACGTTCCATTGCCATCTAAATCCCAACTGTACGAAATAATTTCGTCACCCAAATCCGGGTCGTACGAATCGCGCCCATCAAATAAGAGCGGCAAATTGTATCCAATCGCATAAAACGGTTGTCGCGCTTTGGGAATTGGAACTGCTATAGGAGCATGATTTGCGCTTGAAACTGCAGAATCAATTGTTACGTTTATTGTCACCGAAGCAAATAACGGGTCATCAGAATCATCTTCGATACGAAGTGATATTGTATAGGTACCGGGAGTTTCATACCCTGGATTAACAGGATTTGGACCATAATCATCGGGACTTTCCCAATCAACACCATCCGATATATCCCAATCCCATAAATATTCTACGATAGATTTTTCCGGATTTTGATGGAACGATTGCGATGCGCTCACATCAAACGGAAACAACGCTGGTTTTGAACTTATGGAAGAAATTACTGCTACCGGAGGAGCAATAATAACTCCTTGCGTCAAAACAAGAATTGATAGGGGAGTTACCATTTCATTCCAAGTAATTGGCCATTCACCGCATTGCCAATGACCATCACTATATTGACCGTATGAGTTCGAAGTCGTGTAATTCGTAGTTACACCAGGAGGCGCTCCGCCTGCAAGAGACCAATCTCCAAGTAAATAAGCGGTTAAATCATCTTGCCAGTTTCTTGTAACAGTATTACTATTGTATGTATAAGTAATATTTTGAATACCTTGTCCCGAATTAATGAGAACAAGACCTTTCTTAACACCATACATTGCATACATATTCGCAATCCATCCGGCATCATTTGATCCGCCGTAACCATGATTATACCAGCGATCAGACATATATTTTATTGCGTTCTTTGCGTAAGAATAATTATCAGTCGAATCTAACCATGCATAAACAATGAGTGCGCTTGCAGTTTTTGCTGTATTCAACCATGAAGAATTGGATGTGTATCCAACGCCGCCATTTGCATTTGTTAAGGCATTCATAGCATTTCTTGCTCGTGGTTTAATATAACTTGGAACATCAATTCCCCAAGCATCTTTTGCCGCATCAAAGATTAATACAGGCCATTGATTTGCTGAACCGTCATTCTCTCCACTTTCATTTATTGCGTTGTTATGTCCGTTATTACCGGTTCCTGACAGAATGTTGTATCGCCATCCACCCGCAGTTTGTGAAGTTCCGTCGCCTTGTGTGTGACAGAACAATTCTGTTGCATCAACCATATAATCGTAGTATGTTGGATAGTAACCTTTTGTCGTATTGAAGAACGTTGCATACGTACCGACTTTGATGGTATCAGTTTTTGCATCTTCGCCGCTTGTAAATGCTCCGACAATTCCAAGTATTGCACAAGATGCAGCGTACGTTCCGTGATCATTCGATACATAAGGAGTAACTCCTTTTCCGGTTAAACCATATCCATATTGCGGCATAGATACATTTTTACTCAACTCTTCCGGATCGCCACCTCCGTGTGATGATATATTTATCGGCGCTGAATTCGTCATTAACCAATTTAATCCAAGTCGAACATATTCAGCGTAAATATCTTTGTTTTCATCATTGAGTGGTCTATGACCATTTTCTTCGAATGCTAAAAGTGCGATTCCCGTTGTACCAGAACCGCTATATCCTGAATTGCTGTACCACCAACCGGATGCGTTTTGGGATTTATACAAATACACTAAACCCTTATCAATCGCTTGATTGATCCGAATTTGTTTGGTACTAGATGAGAAAACGCGAATTACGGTTTGATCAGAATCCCGAAGTCCAACGTTATCAATAACTAAAAGTTTCGCTGTTTTTACTCCAGCAAAAGCGTAGGTATGTGATGCTCCGATAAATTTAGGATTTGAAACAGTTCCAGAATCAATTGTTCCGTCGCCATAATCGAGGTAATATTTATACGGTGAAGTTCCGCCGTTCACATTTCCCCAAACATTGCCTGCTTGGTTGATAACAAAGTTTGCATAGTTGCCGCTTGTGTAAAAACTCGGCATCATATTGACGTGATAACCAAGAGTTTTCGATACACTTGGATTTGGCTGTTGATAAAATCTCTTCCACGATTCTTCGGGTGTTTCTGAAGAAGGCGGAGTAGGATTATCAAATTTATAGTTCTCCAGCATCTGTTGGGCGCGTTCGAGATAATTATCCTTTACTTGGCTATAACTTGTAAGTACAGTCATCGAAAAAATAACTAATATTGTGAATAGTTTTATGTGTAACATAAAATAGTTCCTTATTATTTTTTTTGATTAGTGAATTAAAAAATAAAGTGAATCGTAAAAAAAAATACTTAAACTTTTATCGTAATGCATACTCTATCGAAATAAGTGAATATGCGGTAACTAATGTTTTTTGATTTTCCCACCAGCGATTATTTTGATTAACCCAATATCCGTCGCCGTGTTGCAGTGAAATCAACTTTTCTAAAAACTCTTTTCGCCAGTAGTGCGATTTTCCTGTTTCATCAATGATTACTTCTTCCCCTAACGCATCAAGCGATTTTGCCATTGAATGATAATAATAAAATAAACCTTGTTTTCCCATATTGGGATTTTCTTCCAACGAGAAATGTTTTTGAATCCATTGGTACGCCGATTTTACTCGTTTATCATCTTTATTCACATTTGCATAAATCAAACTTTTCATTCCAGCGTACGTCATACTACCGTACGAAGTATAATCTCCCGCCTTACTTTCTGAGGGTGAATAAATAAAACCTCCGTCATCTCCCGCCCAACTTCTATCGTTTGTTCCTTGTAAATTCTGACAACGTTGAATAAAGAGCAACGCATTATCCCAAAACAATTCCTTGCTTGCAAGCACTGTTTCTTTTCTCCCCGTTCCAGAAAACTCTTTCTCTTTACTCGTTGATTCAGGAATTTTTTTGTACTTCTCAGATTCTTTCAACGCTTCTATTGCCCATTGTAAATTCGATAAATCCGGTCGCTCTTTTTGTCCATATCCAATTCCACCGAATAACGGTTCAGAGTTATCGTAACCTTTCGTTTCATCCCATTGTAACGAAAGTAAAAAATCGCGCGCGCGTTGGATTGCCGTTGTATATTCAGGATTATCTGCTGCAACTAATGCAAGCAAGCAAATCGCGGTATTATATCCTGCAAGGTCATCTACATAAATTCCACCGTCGTCTTTTTGACACGATAAAATAAATTGAATACCTTTCTCGGGTGCAACGTTTTTATTATCGAAAACTGATTGTGGACTTTTTAGAAACGAAACAACGGCAAGTGCAGTAATTGCCGGATAGTGTCCCCACGAACCATCAAGTTCCTGATTTTTTTCTAACCATTGCAAACCTCGTTGAATTGAATGTTCAGTTTCTTTGCGGAGTGAAACATCTATTTCCGCAGATTGCGAAAAAAGATTTGAAGAAAAAAGAAAAAGAATAAATAAAAAGTACCAACGCATCATATATTGAGTATAAACCTTATCGTAAAAAATTTACGTAGTATATATCATTATTTTCTAAAACCTCCAACTTTTCGCATCACTTTTTTAAAAAATTATTTCTGCGAAACAATTCGTACACTAATTAAACTTCCCTTCTTTGGAACAATGTTTGAATTCACACTGTAAATAGCATCATCTGTTCCTCCCTGCAGAGGATTGTCCAAAATCGTGTACGGGTCTCTATATGTTGTCATCAACGATTTTTCTACATCAGCCATAAATTTTCCCTCGATAAGTTTTGAACCGGTAAATATCCACGCCGTATGTTCCATCGGTTTATTTTTTATGAGATCGAATACAACATCTTCTGCGCGATACTCAATTGACTTTCCTTGTTCTTTCCAACTTACATAGACGTACACTGAATCCCCAATCGGTGTCGTCGTATCACCTTGAACGGAAACACTTTTTCCATTTTTTAATCCAAGAAGTAACAATGCTACTTGCAAATGATAAGGAATAACATCCCAAACAAATACACTCTCGTGTGTTTTCCCACCAGGAGCGCATGCAACCAATTCGATCATTCCCGAATCTTGATTGACGACGCCATTTAACGTAAGTTCTCTCTTTTCAATATCAATAAATATTTTCCCAACACGATATTTGTTTTCAGAAATTTTTTCTATCTGTTGTCGAAACAAAGAATCCGCTCCCGAAGACTGAGAGAAAAGCGTTAATGAATTAACAACAGTTAAAAGAACACAGAATAATATTTTGATTTGCATACAGATTTTTTTTACTGTTTATGTAATTCGTTCCACATCGCTTGAATAAGTTCTTGAATACCTTCGCCGCTCACAGCGGAAATCGGATACGTTTCTATTCCTCGTTCCAGTCGAGTTTTGAAAATTTTTTCCCGTTCTTTTTCACCGAGAACATCTGTTTTTGTCAATGCAACAATGCGTTTGCGATTGAGCAAATCGTCGTTAAATAATTTCATTTCTTGAATTAGTGTTTTGTACGTTTCCGGTATTTTTTCCGAAGCCGCATCTATCATCAACACCAATGCTTTTGTCCGCTCAATATGTTTTAAAAATTGAATGCCAAGTCCTTTTCCTAAATGCGCACCTTCAATAAGTCCGGGCATATCTGCAACAACAAAACTTTTTTCTTCATCAATACGTACAATTCCAAGATTCGGTACAAGCGTTGTGAACGAATATTCCGCAATCTTTGGTTTAGCCGCAGAAATTCGAGCGATGAGTGTTGATTTTCCAGCATTCGGAAATCCAACAAACCCTACATCAGCAAGTAATTTCAACGAGAGCCGCACGTGAATTTCTTCTCCCGGTTTTCCTTCTTCACAAATGCGCGGCGTTTGATTCGAAGGTGTTGCAAATTCTTTATTCCCTCGTCCGCCTTTTCCGCCTTTTGCTACAATTTTTTCTTGCGCATCGCGTACTAAATCAATTATTAATGCATTGGTATCAGCGTTGTAAATTTCCGTTCCGCATGGTACACGTATCACAAGTTTTTTCCCATCTCTTCCTGTTTTATTTGCGCCGCTTCCGTGAATCCCTTTTTCTGCAAAATATTTTTGCTTGTACCGAAAATCTATAAGTGTCGCAAGATGCCTATCGGCACGAAATATAATATCGCCGCCGTTGCCACCATCCCCCCCATCGGGTCCTCCTTTCGGGATATATTTTTCCCTTCGAAAACTAATGATTCCGGAACCGCCATCGCCCGCTTTGATGTAAATTGTCGCTTCATCAATGAAGTGCATATTTTTTTTAAAAAGTATTGATTTGTATTGATATGAGAAAAATTATTCCGAGAAAAATTTTTTTTCTGTTTGAAACTTTCTCACGAATTAGTAATTTTGAACGCAAAAATTATTCTTATGGAACTTTCGAAAGAAGATAAACTCGTACTTCTGCAAATTGCACGTTCTTCGATTGAACGCGTTATCGCCGGAAAACCCGATAAACTTCCGAACAATCTCTCACCGAATTTACTTTCGATGTGCGGGGCATTTGTTACTCTTAAAGTTAAAAAAACATTGCGCGGATGCATCGGTTATGTCGAAGCAAAAAAATCCTTGCATCAAACTGTTCGCGAAGTAGCAGTAAAAGCCGCAAAAAATGACCCGCGTTTTTTTCCACTCACGCAACGAGAACTGGATATTCTTCACATCGAAATTTCTGTTGTTTCTCCGTTGCAGCAAATTGCATCGGCAACGGAAATTGAAATCGGGAAACACGGTATTTATATAGTACGCGAACAATATCGCGGTCTTCTTCTACCGCAAGTTGCAACGGAAATGAAATGGAACGCGGAAGAATTTCTCAGCAACACATCTACCAAAGCAGGATTAAAACCCGATACGTGGAAAGATTCTGCGACAACAATTTTCATATTCTCCGCAGAAATTTTCAGTGAACACGGATTAATTGATACTGTTTTATGAATGCAAAACAACTAATTCGCGCTCCCTCCGTTGCGGGAATATTTTATACGAAAAATCCTGAAAAACTTTCTCAAACAATTCTTCATCTACTCGAAACTGTTCCTTCCTTTTCTGTGAAAGAAGAAATTCTTGCACTCATTTCTCCCCACGCTGGATATATGTATTCCGGTTTAACTGCGGCGTACGGTTACAAAACTCTCGAACAAAGAATATTGGAAACTGCTGTTATTATTGCGCCAAGCCATTTTGAATTTTTTGAAACCATTTCTGTTTATCCAGGGAAATGTTACACTACTCCTTTTGGTGAAATGGAAATTGATGTTCAACTTCGCTCGGAATTACTGAAAGAAAATTCTTTCGTGATGAATGACGAAATCGGTCATCGCAAAGAACACGCCATCGAAGTTCAACTTCCATTTCTTCAATTATTGTTTGGAAATAAGATTAAGATTCTTCCAATCATTATTGGAAATCAAACAAGGGAAAATTGTTTTTCGCTTGGTGAAACATTGGGGAAAATTTTACGAGAGACAAATGCAATACTGATTGCGAGTTCTGATTTGTCACATTATTACAATTCAAAAACGGCTGATGAACTCGATGAAAAATTTATCAATTGCGTAATGAATTTCGACGAAGATAAACTTATGACGAAATTAGAAAACAATGCAACAGAAGGCTGCGGCGGCGGTTGTGTCGTTGCAGTTCTTCACGCGGCAAAACTTCTCGGCGCAACGAAGACAAGAATTTTGCATCATTGCAATTCCGGCGATGTTACGGGAGATAGAGAAAGAGTTGTCGGATATATGAGTGGTATCGTGATTTGTGAATCGTGATTTGTTATTCGTTAATTGTCAGTTGTCATTTGTAATTCTAAATTTTTATCACAAACCCACTAATGACAAATTACCAATGACAATTTACTTTCTCCTTCAATCCTAAATTCCATTAACTACTCAGGAAAATGAAAAAGCATCCAAACAAAATAACTATCATCGGCGCGGGACAAGTTGGTTCAACTCTTGCTTTGCTTTTTAAAGAAAATGGTTTTGAAATTGTTTCTGTTATTTCCCGAACAAAAGAATCTGCGAAGAAACTTGGGAAACTTGTTCAATGTAAAAATGTTTCTACTTCGATAAAAGATATTTCTATACAAACAGAATTTCTTCTCCTTGCTGTTCCAGATAATCTTTTAAAAAATATTGCTGATGAAATTGCTTCTGTTTCTCATTTGAATTTCAAAAAAATAGTTGTCGCACACACTTCGGGAGTTCATTCCGTTGATGTTCTTTCTTCACTTAAAACAAAAGGCGCAAACGTTGCTGGCTTTCATCCGATTCAATCTTTTCCGAAACATTTTTCCGTTCAGCAATTGAAAAAGAATATTACGAACAACATTTGTTTCGGCATTGAATGTGAAAAGAAATTGCAACCAAAACTTTCTTCTCTTGCAAAAAAACTTGGAGGAAAATTTGTTTTCGTTCCTTCTGAATTGAAACCATTGTATCATCTCGTTTGCGTTGTGAGTTCAAGTTTTTCTGTTACGTTATTGAAAGTGATTGAAGAAATTTCATCTCATTTTCCTTTTGCAAAAAATTGGAAAGATGCTTTCTCTCCTATTCTTCTTTCTTCAATTTCTAATGCGCTTGCAACTTCTCCAACAAAAGCGCTTACAGGACCAATTCCCCGTGGCGATTTGCATACAATTGAATTACATTTAAATGCTCTCGTGCAATTTTCTCCCGAACTAATTTCTTTTTATAAAGAACTTTCTACAAAAGCAGTTTCCATTGCAATAGAACGAGGAAGTATTTCGAATGAGCAAGAGAAAAGACTTTTACAAGTCCTGAAAAAGAAATAGAACACAGATGACACGGATTGAACGGATTTACACAGAAAAAAATCAGTGAACATCAGCCACATCAGTGTCATCCGTGTTCTATTAACTCTATGATAAACTTTTCGTATTGTTGCCAACACAAAATCGCATAATCATTATGAATAAACAATAACTGACTTCTCGCATAACTATCGTTCCGGAAATCTGCGGATCGTAAGTCGCGTCATTTCTCCGATGGTCGCGGTGTTCATATCAACGGGATTGAATCGTTCTGGAGTTTTGTGAAGCGACGGCTGCATAAATTTAACGGCATAAAACCGTATGTTGTGTTGCATTTGAAAGAATGCGTGTGGCGGTGGAAGAAAACAGAACACCACCTCATTCCCGAGTTAGAAGCGTTGTTGAAATGTGGGAAACTCACGAAACCTGCGAGGGTTTGAGTTTCACTCATTTCAACGATTCAATGATAATTTTTATTCAGCATTTTTTCTTCATTTCCTAGTCTATAGCCCTAAGAAATAGTCGTATAATCATTATGGTAATTCAATAAATGGTAGCGTTGAATGTGTTTGCCTATCACTCCAACGCTATCAAGAAACATATACAGTCTATATAATTTGAAATGGCATAGAAATTTTTAGTATCATATTTCGTCCAGGATTGAGAGCATACAATTTATATCTGCTCAAATGGTCAACGTATGCTTTGTCGAAAATATTTTCTATTCCAAAATCCAATGTCAAAATATTTTTACCTGTCGGAATATCAAAACCTGAAGAAATACCATAGAGTGAATAACCACCTGTTCGGGTTTCTAACGGGTCAATACGTTCTTGGCTTTGAACAATTTTCGTTTTGAATCCAATATATGGTCGTTTTAAACTTCCAATGTTTTCCTGTTGAAATCGAATTCCTAAAACAATTTTCGATGGAGGTATAAATGGTAATGGATTATTTGTTGCTTTGTTTTCTGCGCGAACAAAATCCACACCAACATTAACGACACACCACGAAGCCAGTTCCGACTTCAACGAAAATTCTCCTCCAAATAATTGTGCATTCGTTTGCTTCAAAAAATATATCGGGAACGTGGATGCCGAATCTATCAATCCCGTTGGGCTTCGATAAATGTAGTTTGAAATTGAATTACTGAAAAAAGTAATCTCCGCAATCGCATCAGCAGAAACATAGCGTGTAGAAATATCAATATTAGTAGAACGTTCCGGAATCAACGCGCTATTACCAATTTCGTACGCCGCAGTTCCTTCGTGAACACCTTGAGCGAATAATTCAAATGAAGCAGGGGCACGCCATCCTTCAGAAATATTAGTTGCAAACACAATATTTTCTACTGGTCTCCATGTTGCGCCTAAAGAACCCGAAAGCGCATTATAGTTTCGCGCTTGAGCAGTTATGTTTAAGTCATTGCTGTAATCAACGTCAAGTTTTCGCGTATCGAATCGAAGCCCAGCGGAAAACTCCATTTCTTTGTAATGATATTCTTCAAAAAGAAATGCTCCTATATTATTTGTTTTTGAATCGGGAATAAGTTTTTCTTCTCGAAGTGAAACTAAGTTCTGTTGCAAGAAGGAAAAACCAATTGTGCCAAAAAGCGAACCAACTGGACGATGATGCGCGTGAACATCGAGCGTGTACGTATTGGTAACAAGTTCTAATCCCGGTTCTGTTGCAATCGCTTCCTCAAATTCACGACGCCAATTTTTTTGCCAACCTCCCTGCATTTCCAACCGAAAACTCTCGACATTAAAAATGCTATGAAAATTTATTTTATCGTGAATGACTCGCTGAAATGGTGTAGCAGTCGGGTCTTCTGCAGGGTCTTCGTGCATTTTAAGTTTAGAACCAAAATGAGAATACGCAAGATTAAATAACCCAGCATCACTGTGATAACCGAATGCGCCATTTCCGTTGAGTTCTTGAAAACCGGAGTTGAATAAATTTCCATTCGGAGTTTTTATATCACTGGCATTTTGCAAACTTAACGCTCCACGATAACCCAATTTTCCAGTTGCGCCATCAAGAACAAATCCACCGTTAAATTGATTATTGTTCGTAAATCCATTCAGCGATAATTTTGATTGCAATATTGTTTTCCCTTCATCCGTTGTCATCAAATCAGGAGAAATAACATTCACGACACCGCCGATTGCATCCGAGCCATAAAGAACACTTCCCGGACCTCGCACGACTTCGATTTTATCAGCTTGAAGAACATCAATTTCCGGTCCGTGTTCATCACCCCACTGTTGTCCTTCTTGACGAACACCATCATTAACAACAACAACACGTTGCGATGTCAATCCACGAATGACAGGTTTTGCAATTGCGCCACCAGTTGAGAGACAAGAAATCCCAGGAAGATTTGCTAACGTTTGCACAATTGTTTGCCCACGTTCACTTTCAAATTCTCTTCCTTCAACAACCGAAGTAGATTGTGGAGAAAGAAGAACATTTGCTGCTTGCGGATTTCCCGTTATAGAAACAGTCGGAATTTGAAGCGAACTTTGTTTCATTGAAACGTTCAATATAAATTCTTCGGATTCAACTACTATCGAACGAGTTTCTGATGCGTATCCAAGCAACGAAAATTTGATGACATACGCGCCTTCATCAATATTTATTATTGTGTATTCACCGCGTTCATTTGTGCTCGCTCCGTGTTTAATTGCTGGTATCGTTACATTCACTCCGACAAGCGGTTCTTTTGTTTGTGCGTCAATAACTTTTCCAGCTATATGACCACTCAATTTATCAGTTGCTTTTGCTGTTGAAAAAAGAAGTACGAACAGCAACGTACATAATAACATTAGTTTATGCATAGAAGTAAATTCTTATTAAAATTGTTTTTAAAATAAATACGATGCTCATTGACGTTACGTTTTAGCATCAAATAGAAAAGACGGATTTATTTAAGAATTTACAGTGGGAGGTCCTCGACTTTCGAAAAAGGAAAATTGAGGTTGTAAAAATTGATGGGAATGTTCGAATGAAACAAATTCTATTTCATCGAAACATCGAACAGTAAATGAAGAAGTGAATGATTGTGGGTTACTTGTTCGAACACACGCAAGACAATCGTCTTTTTGATACGTTGTATGATGATGCGTTACACCGCAACCAACATCATCTTTAAATGAAACATTTCCGGATGAAATAGCATTGTGCGTATGAAATAACTCGCCAACAAATCCAATTCCGATGTAAAACATCAGAAGAAAAATTGTTACTGTTTTATAGTATGTTGAATTATTTGAAAACACTATTATGTTTTTGTGAACAAGAATTAGCGAAAAATTGTATAATAATAAATTTTGTTGATTAACAGCGATGAAACGGTTTGAAAACAGAAATAGTTTCGTATGAAGAAATTATTACTTCTTCATCGCTCTCCCTTTTTCTTTTCCCTATATTTTGCTCGTGAAAATTGACCATAACTATTCGTCATTTCTTGCAAGGCGTTGTTCCTTCCACTTACTTTCTTTTTATTCTCTCAATTTATTGTATTCATTCTTACTTCGATAATTAAGCGCGCTAAAATTACAAAACAAAAATATAATACCAAATAAAAGTCTTGATTTGCATACAATTGAATTAAATTTAAATGCTCTCGAGCAATTTTCTCCCAAACTAATTTCTTTTTATAAAGAACTTTCTACAAAAGCAGTTACGATTGCAAAAAAAAAACGAGGAAGTATTTCAAAAGAACAAAAGAAAAAACTTTTCAACATTCTGAAAAAGAAATAGAACACAGATTACACAGATGAAACAGATTTTACACGGATAAAAAATCAGTGAACATCTACATCAGTGTCATCCGTGTTCTATTAACTCATCAATAAACTTTTCGTATTTTTGTCCGCAAAAATTCTGAACAAAATATGAAAGCACTCATCGCAAGCGGAGGACGCGGCACTCGACTTCGACCGCTCACGCATACGCAAAACAAACATCTCATTCCCATCGCAAACAAACCGATTTTGCATTACGCAATCGAACACGTTGTTGATGCGGGAATAAAAGAAATTGGCATTGTTGTGAACGCGGATGATACCGAAGTTCAAAAAACAATCGGTAACGGCGACAAGTGGAATGTGAAGATTACGTTCATTCCACAAACTATTCCCGGCGGATTATCGCAAGTGGTGCAACTCGCAGAAAAATTTATCGGCAAAGACAATTTTATTTTTTATCTCGGCGATAATATGGTTGTCGGCGGCGTGAAGCGTTTCATAGACGAGTTTGAAAAAAGTAAATGTGATTGTTTTCTCACGCTCGCAAAAGTAAAAGACCCGGAACGATTTGGCGTTCCTGAAATCAAGAACGGAAGAATTATCGGTGTGGAAGAAAAACCGAAACTTCCGAAAAGTCAATTTGCTGTTTCGGGAATTTACATTTACAATCACCACATTTTTGAAGCGGTGAACAGCATAAAACCATCGGCGCGCGGCGAGTTGGAAATTTCCGATGCGCATCAGTATTTGATTGACAAAGGTTTTACGATTGGTTATGCGGAAATTACCGGTTGGTGGAAAGACACGGGAAAACCAAATGATTTGCTTGAAGCGAATCGTCTTGTGCTGGATAATATTCAAACAAAAATTTCCGGCAATGTTGATGCGCTTTCTTCGATTGCGGGAAAAGTAATTGTTGAAAGCGGCGCGAAGATTACAAACTCGATTGTGCGCGGTCCTGCAATCATTGGAAAAAATTGCGTTCTCGAAAATAGTTATGTTGGTCCGTTCACTTCGATTGGCGATAATTCGCTCGTGCAAAACAGTGAAGTGGAATACAGTATCGTGATGACGCATTGTAAAATTCAAAACGTGAACATTCGCATCGAAGGAAGTATTCTCGGTAACGATGTTGAAATTGTAGAAGCAATGGGAAAGCCACGCGTTCATCGTTTTATGATTGGCGACCAAAGCAGAGTTGAAGTTGCTTGAAAAGATTTGGGATGTGGGATTTGAGTTTTGGGTTTATTTAAAGAAAGGTATTGATGATGGAAAGTGGTTATGAGAAATTAGAAATTTATAAACTCTCTTATGAGTTAGCAATTCAAGTTCACAAAATGACTTTAACACTTCCAAAGTTTGAAACATATGAAGAAGGAAGTCAAATTCGACGTTCATCAAAATCAATCACTTCAAATATTGTTGAAGGATATTGCCTTCGCAGACATCAAAACGAATATTTGCAATATCTACATCACGCATTTGGTTCTTGTGAAGAAACTCGATTACATTTAAAATTTTTATTTGAAACAAAATCATTTACGAATGAAGAACTCTACAATCAACTTTCAGAAAAATATTTACAACTTGGTAAAATGATTTATCGTTTTATCGAAAGCATCTTTTCTGAACATGGAAAACCATACTACGTTAAAGAACAAGAAGTTATTTACGGCTCAAATCCCACATCCCAAATCTCAAATCCAAGTTTATGACATTTCAAGATCTTTTCTTCTCAACACAAAACAAAATTGCAACTGTAACCATCAATCGTCCCGATAAATTGAATGCGCTGAATGCAACAGCGAAATCGGAGTTGAAAAATCTTTTTGAGTGTTTGAAAACTTCCGATGATGTTGATGTCGTTATTCTCACTGGTGCGGGAGAAAAAGCATTTGTTGCAGGAACAGATATCGGTGAACTCATAACGCTCGATGGAAATTCGGGAAAAGAATTTGCAAGCGGCGGACAAGAAATTTTCGACGCGATTCAACATCTCGGAAAACCGGTTATCGCTGCAATCAATGGTTACGCGCTCGGCGGCGGATGTGAACTTGCGCTTGCGTGTCATATTCGCATCGCAAGTGAAAATGCAAAGTTCGGACAACCTGAAGTGAATCTCGGAATTATTCCCGGTTACGGTGGAACGCAGCGGCTTGCGCGAATTGTCGGCGTGGGAAAAGCGATGGAAATGATTCTCACGGGAAATCCGATTGATGCGAATGAAGCGTTGCGCATCGGGTTGGTAAATAAAGTTGTTCCGATTTCCGAATTGTTGAAAACGGCAAACGACATTGCGCAAACCATTGCATCGAAAGGACAAATTGCAATTCGTATGGCGCTCAAAGCCGTGAATATGACGCTCGAAACTTCACTCAGCGAAGGACTAAAACTTGAAGCGAGTTTGTTCGGCGTGTGTTGCGATTCCGCCGATATGAAGGAAGGAACGAAAGCGTTTCTTGAAAAACGAAAAGCGAGCTTTACTGGAAAATGATTTTAGATTACTGATTATGGATTTCTGTTTTCCGTAATCTAAAATCTGAAATCTGAAATCTATAATGCAACTTCCCAAATACATAAAAGTTCGCCTCGTCATTGTCGCAATACTTGCAGTGTTGTGTTCAGCGTTGAGTTACAATAACATTGTTGCAAATTTTTCGACTAAAGAAATTCCAAAACGCAATGATGATTCGCTTCTTGTTGTGCTGGATAAAAAAATTGATTCTGCTCTATTTCAATTTGGCGTAAAAGATTATTGGATAAAGAAAAGCGAAACGGAAATTCCGAACGCGAAAAAGAAACGCTTTACGCGAAATGTTTTTCTCGCAACGGGAATTTCGCAAACGCTGATTAACAAACAATTGCATGAACTTTCGCGAAATTACAACTGCGAACCGTACGCATCACAAGATTTGAAAAAACTCACGCTTTCAATGCAAATGAAATTTGAAGGAATAATAGTCGAACAAATTGTATTGACAACGACAAAGAATTTACCCTCTCCTCAAAAACCGAAAGTGAATGTTGCAGAAAAGAAAGTTGTGAAAAATAAAAGAAAAAGATAGAGCCACTAATTACACGAATTCTAACTAATATAAATAAGAGTTCATTCGTGAAATTTGTGGCAAATAATTTTACAAACATAAAATGGTATTATGCCCAAACAAACAGAAAATATAATGGATAAAATTGTCTCGCTGGCAAAACGGCGGGGATTTGTATTTCAATCATCGGAAATTTACGGCGGACTCAACGGCTGCTGGGATTACGGTCCGCTCGGAGTTGAACTGCTGAGCAACGTGAAAGAT
>VGWC01000009.1 GCA_016873775.1 Ignavibacteria bacterium
CCGTCGGTTGAAAAGGATTTGGATAAACTTCCTAATTCAATACTGAAAAGAGTTTGGAAGCATTTCGAGAAATTGAAAACAAATCCATTTCCCGTTGGTTCGCTTAAACTCTCTGCGGCAGAAAAACTTTATCGCATTCGCATTGGAGATTACCGCATCGTGTATGATGTAAATACCATTTCAAATATTGTAATGATTCACTATGTAAGACATAGAAACGAAGTGTATCGTACTTTGCGGTGATAACATAAATCTCACTACCTCAACATCTCATAATCTCAACTACTCATATACTCCATTGAAAGTCTTACTTCTCGATTCCATCGAAGCAACGTGCGCGCAAAAACTCAGAGCAGAAAATTTTTCTGTTGATGAGAAACCGAAACTTTCCAAAGACGAATTACTGAAAATAATTCCCGAGTACGATGCAGTTGTAGTTCGCAGCGCAACGCAAATGACGAACGAAATAATTTCTGCGGCGAAAAATCTGAAAGTCATCGGTCGCGCTGGTGTCGGCGTTGATAATATTGATGCTGATGCCGCAACACGCAAAGGAATTTTGGTGATGAATACTCCCGGCGGCAACACGATTTCCACGGCGGAACACACAATGTCGCTGTTGCTTTCGCTTGCAAGAAAAATTCCGCAAGCGAATGCAAGTCTTCAACGCAACGAATGGGAACGCAAAAAATTTCTCGGAACGGAATTGCAGGGAAAAACAATCGGCGTTGTCGGTTTGGGAAAAGTCGGACGCGAAGTTGCAAAACGCGCGCAAGCATTTGAAATGAACGTCATCGGATTCGACCCCGTGCTTGCTCCCGATGTTGCAACGAAAATGAAAATCGAATTTGTTTCGCTTGAAGAAATTTATCGCCGCGCGGATTTTATTACGCTGCACACACCGCTCAACGACGAAACAAAAAATCTTTTGAACAAAGAAACGCTGAAGAAATGCAAACAAGGAGTTCGCATCATCAATTGCGCGCGTGGTGGATTGGTGAATGAAAATGATTTGCTGCAAAGTTTGGAAACCGGTTCTGTTGCCGGCGCCGCGCTCGATGTGTTTGAAAACGAACCGCCAAAAGATTCTCCGCTTCTCAAACATCCAAACATCATTGCAACACCGCATCTCGGCGCATCAACGGAAGAAGCGCAGGAAAAAGTCGCGTTACAAATCGCTGAGCAAATTGCGGATTATTTACTCGAGCGTGGAATTTCCGGCGCAATCAATGGCGATGCAATTCAACTTGCGCTTAAAGAAGAAACGAAACCGTTTATTCAACTTGCGGAAAAATTCGGCAAACTTACTGCGCAATTACTCAAAGGAAATTTGCGTTCGATTTCTGTTTCAACGTTTGGCGCGCAACTCAACGATTCGCTTCCGATTCTCATTTCCGCAGTATTGAAAGGAACATTTAACGTGTTACTTTCCGAACCGGTAAATTTCATCAATGCAATTTCGATTGCAAAAGAGCGCGGCATTGAAGTCATTGAGAAAAAAGGAATGGAACACAATGCGTATTCACAATTACTCAAAGTGGAATTCAAAACTGAAAAAGAGAAACGCAGTTTTGCCGGAACAGTTTTCGGAACATCGAATTTGCGCATCGTGGAGATTGATGAATTTTATTTTGAAGTGATTCCCGAAGGACATTTGCTTTTTTATTCCAACATTGACCAACCGGGAATGTTAGCCGCCGCATCGAAAATTCTCGCTGATGGAAAAATAAATATCGGCAACGTTTCGCTTGGTCGTTACGGCGTTGGAACAAAAGCACTCACCGTGATGACAGTTGATTCACCAATTTCCGAAAACGTGTTGCGAAACTTATCCAACATCGCTGGTGTAGAAGATGTGCAATTAGTATCTTTATAGAAATTTTATGACAACAATAGATTCCCTCGTTCACAGCGCATTACAACGCTCGACTTCCGATTCACATCTCTGCTGCAAAGACGGCGTGTGCAATAATTATTTGTGCGTCGTGCATAACAAAGAAGGCGTACGCAACATTGTGCAAAGCGGCGCATCGAGAATTTCTGCAAGCATCGGCGTGGAAGAAGGCGGCGGCGTTGAGAATGACATCGCGCGAATGATTGACCACACGCTGCTCAAACCCGAAGCGACAATTTCCGAAGTTGAAAAACTGTGCACCGAAGCAAAAAAATATTCGTTCGCAAGTGTGTGCATCAATCCGAGTTACGTTTCGTTGTGCGCAAAATTATTACACAACACTCCGGTGAAAGTTTGCACGGTGATTGGTTTCCCGCTTGGCGCAACTTCAACACAATCGAAAGTTACCGAAGCGATGCAAGCCGTTGATGATGGCGCACAAGAATTGGATATGGTGTTGAACGTCGGCAGATTGAAATCAAAAGATTATGCGTACGTGGAGAATGATGTTTTCTCTGTTGCAAAAATCGCGCATCGCAATCGCGGAATGTTGAAAGTAATTTTGGAAACGTGTTTGCTCACTGACGAAGAAAAAGTAATTGCGTGCGTTCTCTGCAAAAAAGCAAATGCGGATTTTGTAAAAACGTCAACGGGATTTTCCAAAGGCGGCGCAACTGCTGGCGATATTGCATTGATGCGGTACGTTGTCGGAAGCGCGTTGGGAGTGAAAGCAAGCGGTGGCGTTCGCACACAACAAGATGCGCTCACGATGATTGAAAGCGGCGCGGACAGAATTGGTGCGAGCGCGAGTGTGAAAATTGTTTTGGGTGAAGAAGCACCTAAGGGAACGTATTAAGTTTTTTCACTTGGTATTATTGGGATTATTGTTATTCGTTATATGTCATTAGTTATTCGTAATTAGTCATTTGTAAATTTACTAATGAAAAATGACTAATTACAAATGACGTTAAATTTTAGATTTTATATTTTACATTTTAGGTTGAGAAACTTGCAACTCGTAACACGCAACGTGAAACTCTCTTTTTTCGCGTTCAACATTCTTTTACTTCTTTTGACTTCAAGTTGCACAAGCACGGAAGAATTACGCAAACGTGAAATCGCAGAAGAACGAAAAACATTTCTTGCATTCCACGAATCACAATTCAATCCTTCCGATTACCTCGAAGAAGATTTTCCCGATACAATTCCAACAACGACGATTGATACGGTGAAGGAAGAAGAAATTCCCGTTGAAGAAATGATGTCGGGATTTCGCGTGCAAGTGTACCTATCGCAAGATATTGACTCGGCAAAATTATTTTTTCAAAACGTCAATCCGAAACTCGAAAACGATTGGGTGTATATTGTATTCGATGCGCCGTTGTATAGAATTCGGGTGGGAGATTTTCAAGACAGAGTTGCCGCGGAAGAAATGAAAACAAATCTCATTCAACTCGGTTTTGCAAATGCGTGGATTGTTCCGGATAGGGTGAGAAAATTTCCTCCAGAAAAACCGCTGATAGAAATTCCTCTCGATTCGCTTTCGATTCCCGATTCACTAAAACATTAGTTCGTCATGCTGAACTTGTTTCAGCATCTTGATTAGGAAAAAGATCCCGAAACAAGTTCGGGATGACAAAATTTTTCATTCCTAATTCCTAATTTTTAATTGAATTCCTTCAACGCTCCATCTTGCACGAACTTTGAGCGTATCTGAACTTTCCGTGAAAATTTCTGCAGTAGAAAATGGAAATGTTTTTCCGTAAGAATATTTTTTGTTTTCGTCATCGTCTCGAAATGCAGAGAGAACGTATTTTCCTTGAACAAGATTGTTGAATTCAAATTCTTTTTTTTCGTTTGCTTCTACTTGTTGAACAAAATTCTTGCGTTCAATATTTTTTGCCGAAACGAAATAACGAGAATTATTTTTCTCATTTCTTTCCATAGCAATTTTCCCTTTTAAAATTCCAATTTCGTTTTCGTTTGTCGTTCTGAAATGGCGAACAAGCATTGAATCTTTTAAATGCAAACCGTATTTATCTTCAACCGAATCAAGCATTATTGAAAATACAAACCAACTATCGCTTTGCAATTTTTGTCTTGGTGAAATAGAAATTGTTCGCTGAGTAATAATATTCAATTCAAAAGAAATATTATTCTTTGAAGAATCTTGAAATAGAAAAGCATTTTCAATTTTCTCTTCGTTGATTGATTCGCTGAAAATGCAAAGGATATTCGGTTGCAATTCAATTCCACGAATGCTATCAACAAAAATCGGCGTGAGTGAAATTATGCTTGGAGGAATAGTATCGCTAATGCTTGTAGAAATAAATGAAATCGTGTTTTGTGCTTCATTGATTCCATTTCCCGAAGTATCAAAAACATTCGTAACTGTAACAAAATAGTGTTCGTTGGAATCTTGCTCTTGTGTTTCAAGAAAAAGTTTTTTTTGTGAAGGAATTTCCGGGAAGATATTTTTGATTACCAATTCACGTTTGTTAGTGTTAATGATTTGAATTTTTGCTTCTGATAATTTTGACATATCAATTACTTCACTGAAACTCAATTCAATTTCATTCAAAGAAATATTTTTAGCGGAAAGTAAAAACGGTTTTGTTTCATCAATTTTACTCAAACGAAAATTGACATCGTGAATTTCGTTGATAGAATCGTTTAATGCAACATCATTTCTTGCAATGCCAATTTCATTCGATTCAACATCAAACAATAAATTTCGCTCTTCATCACGCACTGCAAAAATACGATATGTTCCTTCTGCTAAATGGTCGAGTGTGAACGTTCCATCATTTCCGGTTTGTGAAATATAATCGGGAGAAATTGTCGAAGGAGAAAGCGTATCGAACGAATGATGACGATTGGAATACGCAAAAATCATTACGCCGCTTGCTTTTTCATCAAAGACTTTTCCGGAAATTTTTCCCGAATCAATTGCGATTCCCGTTGAAAATGCAAGCGAAAAACTTTCTTTCAGTTTTATCCCGTGATTATCCGATGCATCAGTTCCGACTGTAATTACATACGTCGTGTTCTCATTCAACGCATTAGAAAATTCCACATCAACATCTTCGCCACTCCAATTAAATTCCAACTTTCCCAAACTCGGCGAAATGAACAACGCATTTTCTACACTTTGTTTATTCATCCATTCATTGAACGAAAGTGAAAAATGTTTTTCAGAAAATTGTAATGTGTTTTGTTGTGGAAATGTTTCGAGAATTGTCGGTGGAGTTGTATCACGGGGGCCACCAGAAGGAGAATTCATTCCTGCACAATGAAATGATATAATAATTAGAATGATATAATAAAAAGGAAAATGTAGTTTTTGCGGTTTCATATTGTATTCAATATATGATTTATTGCTAATAAATTACAAGTTACAAATAGAAACCATTTAAAAAATATTTACTGTGTGCACAATGTAAATTTCAGTTCTTCAATCTATTATCATTTTATAGAGTGATTATCATCACATCATTATCTGCAAATTTGTTTCTTGTATTGATTTCTATTAAATTGATGTCGAAAATTTTTAACTAATTCTTACATAATTGTAAAAGGATAAATTGTTATGCTATTAATTACTTACTTCATAAATAACATTCGTAATATTTTCATTATTGCTTTACTTTCAATTAGTTCATTCACGCTCTCTCTCTACGCGCAAACCTTTACGGGAATAAGCAGTTCAATTACTGCTGTAAGTTCAGGAAATTCAGCGTGGGGAGATTTTGACAACGACGGTGATTTGGATATTGCCGTCATTGGTGCAACCGCATCTAATCGTATTGCAAAAATATATAAAAACGATGGAGGAACGTTTTCCAACTTTGCTCCGCTCGCATCTGTCTCTTCTGGAAGCGTTGCGTGGGGAGATTATGATAATGACGGCGACTTAGACATCCTCCTTACTGGATACGGTGGAAGTACTTCTCAATATGTTGCTAAGTTATATAAAAATGATATAACTGCTTTCACTGAAGTAATAACATCCATCACTCCTGTAAATTCAAGTTCCGTCGCGTGGGGAGATTATGATAATGATGGCGACTTGGATATTTTGCTTGCCGGCATTACCACCGATTCAATTACGGTTACAAAAATTTTCCAAAATAATGGCGGAACATTCGCAGATGCTAATGCTACTTTAACCGGAATCGCGAAAGGCACTGTTGCATGGGGTGATTATGATAATGACGGCGACTTAGATATTTTACAAACAGGATTTACAGGGACAATCCCTGCAACAAAAATCTATCAGAACACCAATGGTGTTTTTTCAGACATAAGTGCAGCCATAGATACGTTAGGAAGTGGTTCTGCTGTTTGGGGAGATTACGATAACGACGGCGATTTGGATGTACTTCTTTGTGGAAAAAATGCAAATGGAAAAGCAACAAAAATTTATCAAAATAACAGTGGAATTTTCACTGATATTTCCGCTGGCTTACCAGGTATTTCCTCTGGTAATGCTATATGGAGCGATATCAATCTCGATGGTATTATGGATGTTGCGTTAACAGGGGCAGATACTGATACAACAAGAATTTCACGGATTTACAAAGATAGTTCCGGAACGTATGTTGATATAAGCGCATCGTTAGTTGGATTAACAAATAGTTTCATTTCGCTTGGCGATTATGATAAAGATAATGATTTGGATATTTTCATTTGCGGCGATTCTGCAACAACTCGAATTTCTCGCTTCTATCAAAACATTAATGATTCCGTTAACACTGCGCCTTCCTCTCCTGCAGGTTTAAGTGCAACAATAGTTAACTCAAAAGTAACACTTCGATGGAACAAATCTACAGATTCAAAAACTCCGAAAAAAGGACTCTCTTATGCAATCAGAATTGGTACCACTTCTGAAGGCGTTGAAATAGTTTCTCCGTTTGCTCAAAATGATTCAACCGGATTCAGAACAACTACAGTATTAGGAAATGTAAACCACGACACTTCGTGGGCAATCAATAATTTACCAATCGGCACATTTTACTGGAGTGTTCAGGCAATTGATAATAGTAATGTTGGTTCACCGTTCGCTGTAGAAAAAACTTTTGTCATTCCCGATTCTAATGGATACAGAACATTTAATTCAAGTTCCGGTTTGGGCGGGAGATCTGTAAAAATGGTAATCAATACAAAAACCGGAGTTATGAAAACAAGTCCTAACCATTTAACAGCCGCCGAAAACTTATTTACGAAATTGCCGAAAAAAGACAATAAATTTTTAGGTGTTGAGCAAAGCACCGATAGCGCAAAATTTTATGCGTGGGTTGCATACAAGAAGGCAAATGAACTTGCAAAACTCTTTATCGGAATTCACAATTTGCAATCATATCCGCTCGATTACAAACCCGGTTCAACAACACGATTGAAAAAAGCAATTAAAGCATCTCGAAATCAGTTTAATAACCCTGCAATTGAGCAAGGAGTATTATTTAACTTAAACTTACTTTCAAGTGCAAATAATATCACTCCTCCAGAATTCGGCAATTTAATTCTTACGAAAGACGGTTACCTCGCAGGAAAAAATATGAAGGGAGAAAATCTTACTGATATCGGACTTTTCCTCGATAGTATTATGACATATTGGGAAAAATATAATATTACCAACGTAACTGCTTACAACAGTATTGCGCTCTTTGTTGAAACTATACTCAAGCCAATCAATAATTTCTTTGCGGCAGAATTTGCAGATACAAATATTCTTATTGATTCAAACGCAGTCAAAGGAATCAATACTTCCGATGGCAAGAAGAAACCTTACGCGATTACTCTCAAAGGAGTAAAAACTCCAACGGATAGCGGAAGTATTGTCAATCCTCCGTCAACAAAAACAACATCGAATACACTCTTGCAACTAGTTCGCATTGAAATTCCCAATTCATTTTCACTGTACCAAAACTATCCCAATCCGTTTAATCCACTTACAACTATTCACTATGCACTATCAACTGGTGGAAATATTACATTGAAAGTTTATAACATACTTGGCGAAGAAGTTGCAACGCTATTGAACAACGAAGCAATGGAAGAAGGGTTGCACGAAGTTCAGTTCGATGCATCGCGGTTATCAAGTGGAGTATATTTCTATCGTCTTACATCTGCAAGCGAAAGCAAAACGTTTGTGGATGTGAAGAAGATGGTACTGATGAAGTAATACACATTTCTTTCTACAAAAAAAAACGTGAAGTTCACTCGAACCTCACGTTTTTTTTTTCAACTCTTATCTATTGTGTTTCTGATGAATCGAGTTTGGACGAAGAGTTAGTTTGCGCAGAGATAAGATATTTTAGTATCAATTCTGTTTCGTCTTCAGTTATTTTAACTCGCGATTTCATTTCATTCAATATTTCATTCCATTGAAATTCTGAACGTTTCTGAGGTTCGTATAGCGTATGACAACCGGAACATTTGACAATGTATAACTCACGTCCTTGATGTAAATCCATAAGCGTTGTTCCCAACCATTTTGATTGCGCATATTGAATATGCCTTTCATTCGGATATGGAATTGTTCCTGCGCACGAACCAAAGAACGGTATTTGCACAGCAAGCGCAAGATAAAATAATACCTTTTTCATTTTATAAGTGGAACGAAAACAATAAACGCGCCTGAATTCTTTCATATTTTTTCAAATCAAGTTTGTTCGCGCCTTCTTTCAATGAAGCAATTTGCGGAAGTACTGTGAATGTCGCCCACCATTGTTCCGTAGCATATGAAACAACAGGACCGAGAAATATTGCAGAATGTTCAACTTCTCCGTCGCTGATAACATTGAGCTGTCGCGCTTCTATTCCGCAAGAGACATTTGCCGAAAGCATTCTTGAAACGCCGGCGTCTAATTCCAATTTCGTTTCGCTTTTCGTTTCACGTTCATCGTTTTCAATTTCCGTTTCCCATTCTTGTTCGGCAACAATGTTCAGTGCAAGCAACATTGATTCAATTTTTTTATCGAAAAGAAATTTCCCTTCAAGTTCAAATTCATTCAATCCCAATGTCCATTCGCCATAGATTGCAAAACCTATGGGATCTGCTACAGGGTCAGAAAATTTATATTTCCACTCATTCGAAAAACTTACTTGGAAATCGTTTTGCAAAACGCCGCGCATTTCATTCGCAGCAGAATCTTTGATAAACCATTGCCGTTCTTGATATAATTTTTGGGAATAGTTTAAATAAAACGCAAGTTGAAGATTTGTTGCCACGCCAATTTCGTATTCAATTCGATGGTCGAATCGGCGATAATAATTTTTGCGCCCGGAACGGAACGTATTCCATACTTCCAATTCCCTCGCACCAACAGGAAGAATTCCGGTTTCATACGTGTAACTAAAATGCCGTTCGTTTGCAAACAGCATTGTTGAAAAAAACAAAAGAGTGAGTGAAAAATAATAGAGATATTTCATAATGAAGGTAATGTAATAGTGAATAATTATTCAACCATTTGCTACGCATTTTCCTCTTCGTATATTTTGCACGAAAAGAAGCAGCAAACGTTTGAATATATGAGTTAAAAAACTTTTTTGCTTCTTGGAACGCGAGTGCGCAATTACTTTCTTGACGGAAAATGAACGCACTCGTTGTTTATTTTTAATGATTTTCTGTTTTGAAAATCTGATTTGGACTATGACTGCAACTGCATGAATGTTCGCAAAAATACTTTCCTTGACGTTGATGACGTACCAATGTTATGAGAAAAATAATCGCAACAATCGCGACCAGTACGAGAGAAAGAGTTTCTTGCCAATGCATAAAAAAATTAAACATCACCAACTGTTCCTTTTAAAAACCGAAAACCGTTCCGATGAAATGTATAGTAAATGTTACGCTATACGCAAGTACTGTCATATAACTAAATTGCACAGCGGGCCATTTCCATCCGTTCGTTTCCCTCTTTGTTACTGCTATTGTTGACATACACTGCATTGAAAGAACATAGTATATCATTAAACAAATAGCGACAAGTGGAGTAAATATTTTTTTCCCTGTTGCTTCATCAACATCATTTTGCATTTTTTCGATAAGGGACGCATTGGAGTTTTCATCCTCGATATTATACATCGTCCCCATCGTGCTGACAAAAACTTCGCGCTGCAATAACGAGCCAATTAACCCAACGCCGATTTTCCAATTAAATCCAAGCGGTTCTATGACAGGTTCAATCGTTTGCCCAATTCTTCCGGCAAAACTATGTTCCAATCGTTGTGATGATGTTGCGTTTTCCATTTTCGGATATGTTGCGAGAAACCAAAGTATAATCGAAACACCGAGAATAATTGTTCCTGCGCTTTTCAAAAATTGATACGCTTGTTCCCACATATATAATCCGACTGTTTTTAGTGATGGTTTTCTGTATTGTGGAAGTTCCATCAAAAAAATTGCGGGAGCACTTTTCAGTAATGTTTTTTTGAATATTGTTGCTACAACGAGCGCGGCAACAATTCCGACAATATACATTGCACACATTATGAGTGCAGGCAAAGAAAAAATTCCGATGATGATGTTTGGGATAAAAGTTGCAATCATCAGTGTGTACACAGGAAGTCGTGCGCTGCAACTCATTAAGGGCGCGACAAGGATTGTCGCAATTCTATCTTTGCGATTTTCAATTGTGCGCGTTGCCATTATTCCGGGAATTGCGCACGCAAATGAACTCAACAATGGAATAAAAGATTTTCCGTGCAAACCGAATTTCGACATCAGTTTGTCCATTATAAACGCGGCGCGAGACATATACCCTGTGTCTTCAAGCAATCCGAGAAAGAAAAACAAAAGTAAAATTTGCGGAAGAAACATTACGACCGCTCCAACTCCCGCAAATACACCATTCACAATTAGATCTTGAAAATCACCGGTGGGAATAATTTCGGAAAATTTTTCTCCGAGAATACTTACTGCACTTCCTATTAATTCCATCGGATAATTTGCCCACGTGAAAATTGCGTGGAACATAAATCCCATCAGCGTGAGAAATACTGCAAATCCCCAAACTTTATGTGTGAAAATTTTATCGAGTTTATCGCTGATGGATTGTGAAACCGTTTCAATGTGAAGAACTTGTTGACACACCGACTGAATCCACGAGTAACGTGATTCAATTGCTATTGCTCGTCTATCAATTCCGCTTTCATCAAGATTTTTTAAGTGCGTTTCAATTTTCTTTTTTGTTTCATTGTTCAACGTTTCAAATCCATTGGAATGAAAATCATCTACGGAAAGCAAGCGAAGAGATTCAAAAAACGCAAGCGATGAGGTATATTTTTTTTCTTGTGAAAGTAGTTGCTGTATTTCAGAACAACTTCGTTCAACTTCTTCCGGCATTTTCCATTGACGGGAAACTATTTGCGATGTACTTAAATCAGTAATTGCAAAAAGAAGTTTATCTATTCCTTTTTTTTGAGGCGCATTTACTTTTATAACGGGAACACCAAGCGATTGAGAAAGTTTTTTTGCGTCAACTGTAATTCCTGATTGCTCTGCATTATCATTCATCGTTAACGCAATGATAACGGGAATTTGTAAATCAATTATTTGTGAAGTGAGAAAAAGATTGCGTTCGAGATTGCTTGCATCTACAACGCAAATTACCGTTTGCGGCGCTTCAGTAATTTCGTTTTGTCCGAGGAGAATATCGGCTGAAATTTTTTCGTCGGGAGAACGGGAGATAAGACTGTAGGTTCCGGGCAAATCGAGGAGAGTAATCTCCGTTCCGCCGAGAGAAATTTTCCCTTCTTTTTTTTCGACAGTTACGCCGGGATAATTTCCTACTTTTTGTTTGAGACCGGTGAGAGCGTTGAAAAGTGTAGTTTTGCCGCAGTTCGGATTTCCAACAATTGCGATGTTTGTTGGAATTGTTTTTGCAGAATTTGTTTGAATGTTACTCACATTGCACAAAAATATGTTCGGCTTCTTTTTTCCGAAGCGAGAGACGATACCCGCGAACGTTTATTTCAATCGGGTCGCCAAGCGGAGCAAGTCGTTCAACGGAAACTGTAGTTCCGCGAATAATTCCCATTTCCATCAAACGTTGACGAAGTGATGCGTCTGTTCCGTTGAGTTGGCTGACTTTTCCTTGTGTGCCGATAACTAATTCGCTGAGGGGAAGTTCACGCATAAATATTTTCCGAAACGATGATTTGTTTCGCAAGCATTTCGTTAATACTAATTCTGCTGTTGCATATTTGACAAATCAATCCATTTCCACCATTCGATACGCATTTGATTTTTGCTTTTTCACAAAATCCCATTTCGCGCAATCGTTCACATAATTGCGGTTCGGAAGTAAGTCGTTGTACAAAAACTTCAGTTCCGGATGGAATATCAAAAAGTGTTTTCTCAAGAATTGGCATCTCAAAATGTGTCATTGAAATCGTCTTATTTAGATTTAGTCTAAATAAATATAAGAAGAGTGCGCAAATCGTGCAAATTCTATTTACAAATCACAAATCAATAAAAAAACGCCAACAAAATATTTTCTATTGGCGTTTAATTTCTTTTTAAAAAAATTATTTAAGTAGTAATAATTTTTTCGTTTCCATATACAATCCATCATCAACGACGAGTCTGTAAAAGTATACTCCGCTTGATAATGTATTTGCGTCAAATTCTATCTCATGTTCTCCTTCTTCAAGTTCTTCGTTGTTCAATTCCCAAAACTTTTTTCTGGAGCGGATTCTTCTGCGGCAATACCGTGTTTGCGTCGGTGGAGTATCCTTGAGAAAGTAAGAAGGATGAAGGAAGAAAAAAATGTAGAACAACAATCTTTGTTGTTTGCATTTGGACGAGAAAGATTCTTGTTTTACAATATTGCCACGAACTTTTCGCCTCAGCGAATCTTCGATATTCGGGGAACAATACCAACAACAACTCTTGTGGCAATAATTATTTGAGAAACAATGTAACACAAAATGGCATTTTGTGTTACTGATATTCTTGAAACAACATTATGCAAGTGGAGAAAAACAATATGAGAACATATTACACTTCCCCTGATTAAATATGAATAAATGTTTTTGTAATAAAAAAACTTGATATAGTTATTTTTCGTGACAAGTATAGTCAATTCCAAATCAAATGTAAACACCCGTTTGCGTAACTTCGGTGTTCGAGGGGTTTTCCATGAATACTCGGGAGAAAATGAAAATGCTTACAATGGTGAGTTTCTAAACATTGTTGTATTCTGTATACCTTGAAGGATTAGCGATACCGAAGTTGAACGTTCAGAAAGTAACAGTATTTGCAGAAATTGCCTTTTTGAGTAGTCGAAGATATTCTTTGCGGGGAATTTCTGTTGCGCCGAATCGCTGAAGGTGGGGAGTGATGTATTGCGTATCGAGGAGCTGAAAACCGCGCTGTTTTATGTGCTGCACCAAAAAACATAATGCAACTTTGGATGCGTCGCGCATAGTTGAAAACATAGATTCGCCAAAAAACGCCGCGCAGATTGCAACACCGTATAATCCGCCAACTAATGATTCATTCTTCCACGATTCTACACTATGCGCATACCCTAACCGATGTAATTCACAATACGCAGAAATAATCTCTTCGGAAATCCACGTTTCTCTTCTTGTGGCGCAAGAACGAATCACATGTTCAAACGAAGTATCTATGCGAATGTCAAAGATATATTTCTTTATTGTTTGCCGAAGACTTCTGGAAACATTGAACGCATCGAGGGGTAAAATCGCACGCGGTTCGGGAGCATACCATACGATCTCTTCGCTGTTTCCGTCTGCCATCGGAAATACACCGATAGAATACGCATTGAGCAGGAGTTCGGGAGAAAGTTTGTTTGGTGTTTTTCTTGGAGACAATTTTGAATGAATATTAAAGAACTTTCCCGGCGAGCGGGTGAAAGTAATGAGTAACTGATGTTATACAAGAATTGGTTTCAAGAAAAAATTCCAACGCTCAAATGACAAAAGCAAGAAGTTTTGCAAAGTCTTCTACTAATAAAATCAAAAAACAAAACTCAAATAGGTAATGTTTCAGAAGAGTTGATATCGGGTTTGAATCAAAGAATCATTGATGATTCTTTTTTCGCCAGCAAGACCGTTTACGGTCGTGCTGAAATGCAACAACTCTGATAATCACGCCATCAAAATAACCAAACTGACGTGTTTGCATATTGGATTTTTGATGTTGAAATTTATTCGTCATTTGAATTTTGTACTGAAATTGCCAAATCTTCGTAACATCCATGAATAATTATTCGTCGCCAAAGGTCATTCCGACCGATTTTGCAGCATAAACCATTTGGTCATCATACGAAACCAATCGTTGTTTCCCAATAACTTCGTTGAGCGGAACTGTAACAATATCTCTTCCGCGGAGACTCACCATACGGTTGAACGTACCATCCGCAACTGTTTTCGCCGCCATAGTTCCGTATTTTGTTGCAAGAAGTCTATCAAAATGCGTTGGCGTTCCGCCTCGTTGTACGTGTCCAAGAATAGTAGCACGTGTTTCCAAACCGCTTTCCTCTTGAATACGTTTTGAAATATAATTGCCAATACCTCCAAGTCGAATCGGGTCGGTACGTTTTACGTCTTTTTCCGCAACAACAAGTTCGCCGCCTTGTTCTTTTGCGCCTTCAGCAACAACAATAATCGTGAACCTTGCGCGTGTGCTTCTCTTTAAGCAATATCTGTTCACATTCTCGATAGTGAACGGTATTTCCGGAATTAACACGACATCCGCCGCTCCCGCGATAGCAGAAGCAAGCGCAATCCATCCGGCATATCGTCCCATCACTTCGAGAACCATAACGCGTTTATGAGCCGAAGCAGTAGTTTGCAAGCGGTCAACGGCATCAGTAGCAATAGCAATTGCAGAATCGTGTCCGAATGTTATGTCCGTTCCCATCAAATCGTTATCTATGGTTTTCGGAATGCCAACAATGTTTAAGCCCGCGCGTGAAAGTTTCTCTGCGATGTGCATTGTTCCATCGCCGCCAATCGCAACAAGCGCATCTAATTTCCAGTCGAAATAATGTTGAATCGCTTGCGGTGAACAATCTTCGACAACGATTTTTCCATCGTTCTCCACGGGAAAATGATACGGGTCTCCCTTGTTGGAAGTTCCAATAATTGTTCCACCAAGTCCGATAATGCCCGATACATCTCGATATGTGAGTTCGCGCTTTCTTCCTTGCACCATTCCTTCAAAGCCATCTTCGATACCAACTATAGTAACACCAAGGTACGACATCAGTGGTTTTGCTACGCTTCGTATTACGGCATTTAAACCGGGACAATCGCCGCCACCGGTAAGAATACCTACACGTTTTACACCGGATTTATTTTCGACCATACATTACTCCTTGATGATGTTTTCAATAGTGATTGAATATTATTGAGAGATAGAGAAATGAAAAAAATTATTGAGTTTGTTTTTTCTGAAAATAGTATTACGCACCTTCACGTTCATTGGTTGTTTCTATGTGTTTCGGCGGAAGATTCAATATCTCTTCCGAAAAAAAACTAACGAGGTACCGCATAATATCACTTACGGAAATAACGGCAAGTGGAATATCATTTTCATCAACAAGCGGAACATGACGATATCCGCCCAACACCATTTCGTTCAAGACAAATGCAAGTGAATCGTTTGCATGTTTGGTTTCCGGATTGTTCGTCATAATGTCCTCAACGTTTAATGTTTCAGCATGTTTCTTTGCACCAACGATGAGGCGTGCAATGTCTCCTTCGGTAATAATGCCGGAGATTTTTTTGTTTTTGGTTATCAGCATACATCCGATGTTATGCCGAATCATCAACTCCATTGCGTATTGAACGGTATTTCCTTCTTCCAAACAAACCGGTTCAATGCGTTTGAGCGAAAGAATCGGCAGTTGAAACGATTCGGCATTGAGAACTATTGTTCGTTCCGTCGTTCCATACAACTGTTGTATTTCTTCTTCGATAATTTCTTCTTCTTCAGACATAAAGGTATTTTCTAAAAACAAGATTCAATTCGTTACTTATCCAAACTCATAGTTGCCGTTGTTTCTCCCGCCAGCAACGAAACGGAAGTAATACCGGAAAATCGTTCTTCGACATACTTCAGTTTTTTATCGCTCTCGTCGTATTTTTTTCTCGCATTCTCGAGATGTGAACCGAGAATATCGAACGTTTCGCGTACTTTTTCAAAGTCGTTTCCGAGCCGATGAATACTATCGAGAATTTGCTTCGCGGTTTTTTCAACTTTCATACCTTTCAATCCGAGCGCAATTACTTGCAGGTACGCGTAAAAACTATTCGGCGAAACAGGAATAACGTGTTTCTTGGAAGCATAATGAAGCAATCCTTCTGAATCGTTGAACTCGTCTTTGATAATTGTTTCGTAGTACACATTTTCCGCAGGAATGTACATCAATGCAAAATTTAACGTCCCTTCATCCGTAAGAATATATTTTGCCGCAATCGCATCAATATGTTTTTTCACATCTGCCAAAAATTGTTTTCGGAACAGTTTTCTTTCCTGTTCCATATCTGTTTCAGTAAATTTTCGAAAGTTCTCTAATGGAAATTTTGAATCAATCGGAACTTTTCCTCCAGAAGTATGGATCACAGCGTCCACTTGTTGTCCGTTGCGAAAACGATATTGCACATCGTAACCATCATTCGGCAAAACTTGTTTCAGCATATCTTCCAACAACGCTTCACCAAATCCTCCGCGGAATTTTGGCGCACGTAACAAATCACTCAACTGCGCGACGTTTATTCCTACGTCTTTCATCTCCAATGCAACTTTACCGAGCTCGCCCAAATTTTTCTGAACATCGCCGATGACTTTTGCCGCCGTATCCAAACGCGTTCCGATAGTTCCCGTTTGTGTTTGCATTTGTTGCGCTATTGCAGAAAGTTGTTGATTCATATTTTGCGTTGTAGTTCCGAGTTGATTCGTTACTTGCGCTAATTGTTGTTGCACAAGTTGCGTCGTGTTATTCAATGATTGAGCAAGGGATTCGCTCGTAGCAGAAAATGAACGTTGAAACTCAGTTCGCAAACTTTCTACCTGTTGTTGCATCATCACCAACGACGAAGCATTCTCGGTTGAAGGAGAGGAAGTTTTTTTCCACAAAAGAAAAAAAACAGCGAACAAGAGTACGACGATGAAAACGATAAGAATTGTTTCCATAAAAAATAATCACTTCAGAATCAAAATGCGGGAAGAAGATAGGAAAATAAAATGGAAATTTTTTTTGATACGATTCGGTATTTCTTTTTATGAACAATTACAATCGCTCGTCCCTTTCACTTTTTCAAACGCTTCTCGTCCTTCTTTCATCGAGAAATACATTATTCCGATTGTTCCGATAATATCCACATACATAAATTTCGTCAGTTCAAAAACCGCGCTCGAGAGAAGGAGAACGACCGACATATAAATGCACACCATTGTACAGTTCGCGTCCGCAATAATCGGCGAAGAGTTGAGTGCCTTTCCGGTGCGTTTCTTTTGCCGGTACAACCAGAACATAACAACAATGGAAACGAAAGAAATAATCGTTCCCGCAAGCGTTGTTTGCGGTGAATGATTATACAATACGTTTGCAATAATACCTGAAAATAATCCCGCGGATAATAAGTAAAAACATACGCCGGTAATTCTCAACGCAGTTAACTCGAAAGCAGATACAGAAGCAGAAGGATTTTTCCTGATGCGAAACACCATTTGTAAAATTCCCACGCCCGATATTGCTTCAATGAAACTATCCACACCGAATCCTAACAATGTTAATGCTTCATCATTGATACCGAATGCAACGGAAACGAGTCCTTCAATGATATTATACAGTAATGTAAAGTACGAAAGTGCAATTGCTCTGTTGTAGTACCTGTGCTGTTCTTCGTTCACTTGTTGTCAGCGTTTCGTGATAAGAATTTCAGAAATAGTGTAGCAATGTTCAAATCTTCTTCTGTCGTTATCTTGATATTGAACGGAGAACCTTCGATACACTTGACGGAAAACCCAGCATTGTGTACAAGACTTGATTCATCTGTTCCCAGAAAATGTTCTGCTTCTGCCGTTGCAATTGCTTTCCATAAAATTTCGGAACGAAACACTTGCGGAGTTTGAACAAAGCGCAACGTTTCCCGCGATAGAAAACGTTCCATCGTATTCTCAGAAGAAACCAATCCCAGTGTATCTTTGGGAACAACAACAGGAACGACTGCGCCAAATTTTCTTGCATTCGCTATCAATGTTTCAAGTAACTGTACGGGAAACAACGGACGCACTGCATCGTGAACGACAATTATTTCCGGAAAAAAATCTCGAAGCGCATTGCATCCCAACGCAACGGAATGCTGACGTTCTTTCCCTCCAAGAATGATATTCTTCACTTTTTGAGCCGCGTAAGTTTTTACCAAGCGTTCCGATTCGCGCAGCGTTTCTTTCGATACGACCAGAATAATATCGTTGATATGTTCACACCGTTCAAACTTTTCCAATGTATGAACAAGAATCGGTTTTTGTTCCAACAATAGCAATTGTTTCGGAACAGCACTCCTCATTCTCTTTCCGTTTCCGGCGGCGGGAATAACTACTCCGACATTACCTTTTGCGTTCTGCATAAAAACAAATTTCCCGTTGACGTTTCCATCAACGGGAATTACTTGGAGAATAGGTTTTTACAAAATTAACATCGCATCGCCGTAACTGAAAAAGCGATACCCTTGCTTAATCGCAACTTTATATGCATGCATCAGAAAATCGTGCCCTGCAAATGCGCTAACCAGCATCAGAAGCGTCGTTTCCGGCATATGAAAATTCGTAACTAATGCATCCGTGATTTTGAAATTATATGGAGGGAAAATAAATTTATCCGTCCACATTTTAATCGCTTTCAAGTGACCGTCGGCAGTCGTGCTTGATTCGATTGCGCGTGTTGTGCTTGTTCCACAACTGATAACTTTTCCTTTCGCATCAATAGAAGTGTTCACAATTTTTACGGCGGGTTCGTGTACCTCAAAATACTCGGAATCCATTTTATGTTTGTGTAAATCTTCCACTTCTACCGGACGAAACGAAGCAAGACCAAGATGCACGGTAATGCCGGCATGTTTTACTCCCGTTTTTTCTAACTTAGAAATAAGTCTCGGCGTAAAATGCAATCCTGCTGTTGGCGCGGCTACTGAACCGATATGTTTTGCGAACATCGTTTGATAATCTTCGATATCGCGCGTTTGTACATCGCGTTTGATATATGGAGGAATGGGCGTAACACCGATTCTATCGGCAACTTTATACAAATCACCGCGATAATTGAACCGCACTGTTCTTCCGCGCGACGTTGTATTATCAATAACTTCGCACCAGAGATTTCCTTCGTCAAAAAAAATCTTATTCCCGATCCGAACTTTTCGCGCGGGGTCAACAATGGCATCCCAAATTCTTTCCTCGGTGTTTAATTCGCGTAAAAGAAAAACTTCGATTCTCGCTTTCGTTTTTTCTTTATGCCCGAAGAGCCGCGCTTGAAAAACTTTTGTATCATTGACAATGATACAATCATTTTTATTCACGTAATCAACGATATCGGAAAATTTTCGATGCTCTATTTTTTCTTCTTTCCGGTGCAAGACCATCATTCGACACGAATCCCGCGGTTCGGCAGGATGTTTTGCAATTAAATTTTTAGGAAGTGGATACCTGAAATCAGATAGTTTCATTTATGGATACTCCAAAGAATTAAATGTTTAAAAACCAAGTTTTGAACGACGTAGCGAACTGTTCTTTAATAAAATTGCACGTTTTGCATTTGATAAACTCGAAGCAAAACTCGGATTCACAACTTTTTGTACGTTTGTTTGCACTAAGGGAGTTGTAGGCATTATATTGCTTTTCTCTTGTATAACAGCGCGAGCCGCGGCTAATCGTGCAATAGGAATCCGAAACGGTGAACACGAAACATAATTCAAACCGAGTGCGTGACAAAATTCTACACTCGACGGGTCCCCTCCGTGCTCGCCGCAAATTCCGACTTTCAAACTATTGTTAGAATTGCGTCCTTCTTTCACAGCAATTCCCATCAACTTACCAACGCCATTTTTATCAATAGATTGAAACGGGTCGCGTTCATAAACACTGTGGTCAATGTAATACGGTAAAAATTCTCCCGCATCATCGCGAGAAAGTCCGGCGGTTAATTGTGTTAAATCGTTTGTTCCAAACGAAAAGAATTCCGCTACTTTTCCGATATCGTACGCAGTAAGCGCCGCGCGAGGAATTTCAATCATCGTTCCTACAAGGTATGCGATGCGCACGTTCTTCACTCGCATTACATGTTCTGCAATCCGATTGATAATTTCTTTTTGCAACGCAAGTTCGCGCACGTGTCCTACGAACGGAATCATAATTTCAGGAAATGCCTTTATTCCTTTTTTCCGTGCCATCGCTGCCGCTTCAAATACTGCGCGTACTTGCATCTCGGTAATTTCGGGATATAGTATTCCCAAACGACAACCGCGAAAACCTAACATCGGATTCATTTCGTGCAGTTGACTGATACGGCGTTGAATTCGTTCTTTCGAAATTTTCATTACGCTTGCAAGTTCATCAATATCTTTCTGTGTCTTCGGTAAAAATTCGTGAAGCGGAGGGTCAAGTGTTCTGATTGTTACCGGTCTATCTTTCATAACCTCAAAAATACCAAAGAAATCCTTTCGTTGGTACGGAAGTAATTTTGCCAATGCATGTTCCCGTTCTTCTTTCGTTTCCGCTAAAATCATCTCGCGAACTGCAGTTATCCTGTCTTCTCCGAAAAACATATGTTCCGTTCTGCACAAACCTATCCCTTCTGCACCAAATGCAACAGCATGCTCGCATTGATTCGGTTGGTCTGCGTTTGTTCGGATACGAAGTGAGCGAAATTGATCTGCCCATTTCATTATTTGCGCATAGCGTTGATAAATTGCTGCTTTCTCCGGTTTCAGAGATTTTTCAATTAACACAGAAACAACTTCACTCGGTCGTGTTTTTACTCTTCCGATAATGATTTCTCCCGTTGTACCGTCAATGGAAATTTCCTCCCCTTCTTTCACGACAATTTTTTTTCTGTCAACGCTCAACCTACGCGATTTGTAATCAATATTCAGTTCCGAACATCCAACGATACAAACTTTTCCCATTTGTCGAGCAACAAGCGCGGCATGCGACGTCATTCCACCGCGAGCAGTAACAATTCCTTTCGCTACACTCATTCCGCGAATATCATCTGGAGATGTTTCAATACGAACGAGAATAACATCTTCTCCTTTTTTTGCCTCCGCTTCCGCATCTTCTGCGTTAAAATATATCTTTCCCGTTGCTGCTCCCGGACCAGCATTGAGTCCTTTCGTTAATAACATTCCTTTGTTCACGGCGCGTTGTTTTTCTTCGTCGTCAAAAACCGGACGTAACAACTGGTCAAGTTGCAACGGTTCAATGCGCATCAATGCTTCTTCGGGAGCAATCACTTTTTCTTTCACCATATCAACGGCGATACGAATTGCTGCTGTCGTGGTTCGTTTTCCTGCGCGGCATTGCAACATATACAATTTCCCTTGTTGTATCGTGAATTCAATATCGAGCATATCCTTAAAATGTTGCTCAAGAATATTGCACATACGTTTCATTTCTCTATACGATACTTTGTCATATTTCTGAAGTTCAACCACCGGAAGCGGTGTTCGTATTCCTGCAACAATATCTTCTCCTTGCGCGTTCATCAAAAATTCTCCATACAATATATGTTCTCCCGTCGCCGGATTTCTTGTGAACGCAACACCCGTTCCGGATTTTTCCCCCAAATTTCCGAATACCATTGCTTGCACATTAACTGCAGTTCCCCACGATTCGGGAATATCGTACAACTTTCTGTATTCAATTGCCCGCGTGTTCATCCACGAGCCAAACACTGAACCGATGGCTCCCCAAAGTTGGTCAAAAGGATTCTCGGGAAATTTTTTCCCGGTTTTCTTTTTTATTGCCGCCTTAAATTCAGAAACCAATTGTTTTAAATCATCAGCATTCAGTTCCGTATCAAGTTGAACGCCGCGTTTCTTTTTTTTCTCTTGAAGTATTTCTTCAAACGGGTCAATATCATCTTTCGATTGCGGTTTTAAGCCAAGCACCACATCGCCATACATTTGAACGAAACGACGATACGCGTCATACACAAATCGCGCGTCATTTGTCTTGTAAATCATTCCTTCTGCCGTTTCATCATTCAATCCGAGATTGAGTATCGTATCCATCATTCCCGGCATAGATGCCCGCGCTCCGCTTCGTACAGAAAGCAACAACGGATTATGCGAATCGCCGAATTTTCCATGCATTACGCGTTCGACTTGAATCAACGCATCTTCAACTTGTTGCTCCATATTCGAAGGATATTTCTTTTTATTATTGTAATAATACGAACAGACTTCGGTGGTAATCGTAAATCCTGCTGGAACCGGCAATCCTAAATTCGTCATTTCAGCAAGATTCGCTCCCTTACCTCCGAGCAAATTTTTCAATTCTGCTTTTCCTTCGGCAACACCGTCGCCGAAAAAATACACATGTTTATTATCGAAAGTCATTTTATTTATTTCTGAATTGTTAGTAATATGAAAATTTATTGCTTGTGCAATTGTATTGCTTTGAGAAACTCTTGTAAAATATTTTTGGAAAATGGATTTTCGAAATCGTTCATTCGCTCGGGATGCCATTGTACACAAAGAAAAAACGGTTGCCGCTCGCGGTCTTTTAATTCCAGCGCTTCAATTATTCCGTCATCAGAAATTGCCGCAATTTTCAATCTCTTTCCAAGTTTATCCACCGCCTGATGATGTCGCGAATTTATTTCTCCTCCAGAAACATTGACGATTGTTTTCAACAAAGAATCAAACGTAACCGCTACACGATGCACCGCATTGGTGCTGCTATCAAGTCGGTGCGAAGGATAACCTGCGTGAACGATATCCGGAATCAGTGTTCCTCCCATCGCAACGTTCACTGCTTGAAGTCCGCGGCAAATTGCTAGCAACGGCAATTGTAATTGTTGCACTCGCAAAATTATTTGCAACTCAAATTCGTCGCGCTGCGTGTCTAAATCGTTTGCATCTACTTCCTTGAGAAATTCAGGTTTGCCATAAAATTTCGGATGAACGTCTTGTCCTCCCGTCAATACAATTCCATCGCAGATATCAACTGCTTCCGCATTATTCAACAGATATGACAATTTTATTGTTTCCAACGGCTGCAATTTCTGAAGCCACTCGACATATTTTTCGAATGATGGTTTTCCTGTATCTGTAACACCGATTTTCATGTTAAGAAACAATCTTTTGTAATTCTTGTAAAAATAATTCTTCTCCTTCAACAAACACAGTTTCAATGGGTAATATCCATAACGGCATCTGTTCGATATACTGACGCAATGTACTATCTACCAACCGCACCGCGTCTTTTTCCGTTGTTAGTACGTATGTAACTTTCTTTTCCTTCATTATGTGAAGCACACATTTGATATCGTTTTCTGAGAAATAATGATGGTCGGAAAAGGGTATGAATTCTTTCACCATTGCACCATTGTTTGCAAGAATAGTAAAAAAAGAATCCGGATTTCCTATGCCACAAAATGCAACGACAACTGCATTTTGTAACAATTCTATCGGCTTCATTTCATTCGTATAAAAATTTCTTATGCTCGTTGTTTCAAATTTCGTTTTCACTATCATCGCCGAAGTATGTTTTTTCGCGCACAGTATGATTGCATCATTATTTGTTGTTCCATTCCATCTGCTAAAAATTACAATGTTGCTTCGATGCAACGAACTCCACGGCTCCCTCCTATTTCCCGAAGGAATGAGTCCATCGTCTTTGTACGTAGTATCAAGTACTACAATATCCAAATCACGATGCAACGTGCGATGCTGAAATCCATCATCCATAATAATTGCATCAACGCAATATTGTTCAACGGCAATGCGTGCCGCTCTTACTCTGTGTTCATCAACGATGACGATTGCTTCAGGAAATTTCTGTGCAAGAAAATATGGTTCGTCACCACATTCTGTTGCAGTTCCATATATATTTTTTCCGTCGGAAACAACAAATGTTCCTTTCGTGCTTCGCTTATACCCGCGACTGATAATTGCAACGTTCTTTCCTGCTGAACATAGAACATCCACGATGTAAGCAACGTGCGGCGTTTTTCCCGTTCCACCAGCAACAATATTTCCAACCGAAATGACAGGAACGGCTACGCTTGTCGTTTTGAAAATTTTTACATCGTAAAAATAATTTCGCAGCATTACGCCGAATCCATAAAGCCACGAAAACGGTAACAATAGTTTTCTCAGTTTACTTACAATCCGCGACACTTACATTTGAAGCATTATTTCCGCAACTCTTCTCGATGCACCTGCTGTTCCCAACACATTACGCACGTTCGAAAGATGTTGTTTCATCGCTCCTCGATACTGTTCATCAAACAATAATCGTCTTGTTTCATCCAATAAATTTTTTACTGTTGCGTTTTCCTGTATGTATTCCTGAACAATGTTTCTCCCGGAAACAATGTTCACTAATCCGATAGAAGAAATTTGAACAAACATTTTTCCCAGCCAATACGTCGCGAACGAAGTTTTATACACAACCATCATCGGTGTTTCAAGTAATGCCGTTTCCAATGTTGCCGTGCCGGAAGTTACGATTGCAGCATCTGCGTGTTTCATCAATTCGTGCGTTTGGTTGTTCAACAAAAGAATATCATTCTTCTGCACAAGAAACGACTTGAGAAAATCTCTATCGAGTGTTGGCGCAACGCCAACGGCAATTTGAACATCAAGTTTAGTCGTTATTTCTTCTGCTGTCTTTAACAATAAAGGAAAAATTTTTTCTATTTCCTGTTTTCTGCTCCCCGGGAAAAATGCTACAAGTTTTTTCTTCGCATCCAAATGATGGCGCAAAAAAAAATCTTCTTTGTTAGAAAGCACACTTATTTCTTCCAGCAACGGATGACCAACAAAATCTACGTTCATTCCTTCTTCGCGGTACAAATCTTTTTCAAACGGAAAGACAACGCACATTGTATCTATTGCGGCTTTCATTTTCTTTACACGACCTTTTTTCCACGCCCAAACTTGAGGACTGATGTAATAGATAACTCTTGTTCCGCTTGCTTTGGCTTTCCGTGCAAACCGCAAATTAAAACCCGGATAATCAATGAGCAGTACAACATTCGGTTTACGTTCATATAAAATTTTTTCTAATGTCTGTTCCACAACAAAAATTTTCGGGAGATGTTTGAAAACTTCCGCAAATCCCATGAACGAAAGTTCTTTGACGTGAAACAATAACTCCATTCCTTCTCGTTGCATCGCATCACCGCCAACTCCAAAAATTTCAATAGATGGCAAACGTTTTTTCAGTTCGCGCACAACTCCGCTCCCGTGTAAATCACCCGATGCTTCACCGGCAACGATTAGCACGCGCACGTTAACCCCGCAGTTTCCAAAGAAAAAATAATGCGAACGTTATGAGAACAAACGCTTGCAATGTGCGCGATTCCGATTTCCATCCTTTGTGCGCATCAAAACTTGGTTGTACTGCGACAGAAGTTTTTTTTGATACAAACAAAGGAATAAATCGTGGAACGCGTCTCGTGTATTGTTCGTATTCCATTCCGAATTTGTTCAGAAGAAATTCTTCTTCCAACGTTACGAGTATGTAATACTGAAACGCAAAGAATACACAAACCGCAACCTGAAAATATGGAACCAACACATTCGACATTATCGCAAATCCTACGTACATTACAATATTTCCAATATACAACGGATTCCTTACATACGCGTATGGTCCGGAAGTAACAAGTATTGTCCCTTCGAGTTTTTGCGTTGTTCGTGTTTCACTTCCAACTATGGAAACTCCCCAAAAACGAATAAACTCTCCGCACGCTGCGATAACGAAACCAACGATAAACGAAAAAATTGTTGACTGTGAATAATACAACATCACGATGATAAACGGAATTGGTGTATAACTCCGAAAACGAAAAACGTATTGAGAGAAATTCATCGCTTTCAACAGCAACACGATACTATAGATTCTGCAACAATCATTCTTCCGTTGCAAGCGTTGCAGACTCGACCGTGTTTTCGCTTTGGAATTTTACGGCAACGATTTTCGAAATTCCATCTTCTTCCATCGTAACACCATACAACGTATTTGCGGCTTCCATTGTGCGCTTATTATGGGTAACAACGATAAATTGCGTATTGTCCGAAAATTTTTTAAGTAATCGTGTAAATCGGTCAATGTTCAAATCATCCAACGGCGCATCTACTTCGTCGAGAATACAAAACGGACTTGGCTTTACAAGATAGATCGCAAAGAGCAACGCAATCGCAGTCAATGTTTTTTCGCCGCCAGAGAGTAAATCAACAGATGTTGGACGTTTCCCGCGCGGTTTTGCGACAATTGCAATTCCACATTCCAGCACATCGGTGTTTTCTTCCAAATGTAAATCGCTTTCATCTCCTTCATCAAACAGTGTTTTAAAAATTGAAATAAAATTTTCACGAATCTTTGTGAACGTTGAAAGAAATTTTTCCTGCGCCGTTGCGTTAATTTCCTGTATTGTTTCCTTCAATGTTTTTTCCGAAGCAAGCAAATCGTCCCGTTGCTTCATGAGAA
Source organism: Ignavibacteria bacterium (assembly GCA_016873775.1). Taxonomy (NCBI): domain Bacteria; kingdom Pseudomonadati; phylum Ignavibacteriota; class Ignavibacteria; species Ignavibacteria bacterium. The sequence continues at coordinate 26,595 of VGWC01000009.1, forward strand.
AATCGTGCCGCTCTTTTTCGACACCGTACTGTTCAAATGCTTCAAAGTTCACGCTTCCGAGTGAAGTCAGTTTTTCATTTGCCTTCTGAATTTCCTCTCGCAATATCTCCACCGACGGCTCTTCCTCCGAAAAAGTTTTTATTGCAAGTTCAACAGATAGTTCGTTGCGGGCGCGTTCCTTCAAATGTTCGATATGTAATTTTTTTTCTGCAATCGCTAATTCCAGTTCGTGAACAGAACTCAACGAATATTCGTGTAATCGCCGTTGTTCTTTCACTGACGATTCGCGCTCTTCAAGTATTTTTCGCGTTCGATGATATTCAACTTCAAGTACAGATTTCTCTTGCTCTGCCGCAACAAAACGAAGATGCGTTCGTTCCCATTCATCCGCAACATTCTGCATTTCCTTCGCTTGCGTTTGCACCTCTTTTTTCGCCGCATGCATTTCCTGCGCAGCGCGTTGAAGTAGAACAACTGCTTCAGCAATCGTTTGCTTGCAATGCTTCATTTCCAGCAACATATTTTTCCGTTCTCCTTCCAGTTCGACAAGCGAAATATTTGCGTGCTGCGTTTTTTCCGCATGCCGTTGTCGCTCGTGTTCACGTTGCGATAGAAAATGACGCGCTTCTATAACCGACGCTTCTTTTTCCGTTTTATGCTCTTCAAGAATTTCAAGTTCTCGTTGCAATTTCCAAATCGTTTCTTCAAGCCGTTGTATATCAACGCGCAATCGTTCCCGTTCACTGATGGTGTTTTCGCGTGCATCTTCGGCGTGTTTTTTTTCAAACGCAACTTGCGCAATTCGTGTTTCCGTTTGCGCCAACTCGCGCTCGATTTCTTTCACTTCATCGTGCATTGCTTTCATATCAAACGATGCAACGTTCTGCTCTTTCATTCCCAATAAACGCTGCAATTCATTCTTTTCCTGCAGAAATTTTACAACTTCATTTTGCAACGCATCTATCTGACTTTGTTTTCCAATCAGTACACCCTCTTCTTGACGAAGACTACCGCCACGACGAAAACCATTTTGTGTTATGAGTTGACCATCTTTGGAAACACAGCGAATAGTTGGAAATTCTTCAAAAAGTTCTTTTGCTTCTAAAATATCATTGACAACAAACACATCGCCAAGCAACAACGCAACGACTGAGCGAATTGTTTCATCGCATTCTATGTTGTTCAGTATGTTTCGAGATTCCCCAGCAAACGTCGGATGAAACGGTTGTATTTTATCAAGACATACAAAGGTTACTTTTCCTTTGTGTTCGTTCCAAAGAATTTCAATAGCGCGTTCAACATCGCTTTCAGTTTTCGCAACGAGAAATTCACGTGCATCCCCCATCACGGTATCTACGGCTACGCGATATTCGTCCGACGTTCGAATGAGTTCTGCAAGCGGCATCAGTTGAGTTTTCCACTGTTCGTGCGAAAGTAAAAATTTTGCTCCTTCCGAAAGTCCTTCATTCCGTTCAACAAGTCCTTTTAAAAAATCAATGCGACTTTGTCGTTGATGAATCGCATGTTCGGTATCTATGACGTTCCGTTGAAGTTGTTCAAGTTCTTTTTGAACACCGGCTCGAATATTTTCTTTTTCAAAAAACGAATGCTCTGCTTCAGAAAATTTGAAACGGAGTTCGTGCGCGCGTGTCGTAAGTTCTTTATACAAATCATTCAGTGATGCAACTTTTTGCGAGTATTGTTCAATGTGTTTTTCGAGTCGTTCCTGATGTTGTTCTGCGGCTCGCATCTGCGTGTTAAATTTCTCCAACTCTGTTTGTTTCGTTGTCGTCGTGCGCAATGCATCAAAGAGAGAGTCGTTCGCCGATTGGAGAATTTGTTTTGCCGCAATTTCTTCTCGTTCAATGTGCTTGAGTTCCATCGAAACCGATTCGGAAAATTCTTTTGCTTTTAACAGTTTCATTTCGAGGATAGATTGCTGTTCATCAAGCGATGTACTTTTTTCTTCACTTTGTCTCTTTTGAACTTCTAACGATTGTTGTTCGTTCTGAAAACGTAGAATGTTCTGCTCAAGCGAAGAACTTCGTTCCGTTGCAAGCACTTTGCGTTCTTCGAGCGAATGAAGTTCATCTCGTATACGTTGAACATTATTCGATACGCTTGCAAGGTTGTGTTCCAGCGAGCGTGAAGATTGAAGGATTGCATCGATGTTCTGTTCTTCCGTTTGCAACGAAGCATCAATTGTAATTTTTTCAGAACGCACTCGTTCTAATTGTAATTCGAGAGGTGAAAGTTCATAGAGTGCAGTATTGAATTCGAGTTCTAAAAAATTGCGTTCGAATTGTTGCAACAATGTTTTCAATTCGTGAAAACGCTCCGCTTTTTTCGCTTGACGATGCAACGAATTCACTGTTGATTGAACTTCTTTGATGATATCGTTGACGCGCAACAAATCGTTTTGCACATCTTCTAATTTTCTTGATGCAATTTTTCTGCTGTGTTTGTATTTTGTTACACCGGCGGCTTCTTCGAATAAGCGACGACGTTCATCTGTTCGGTCGCTCAAAATTGTTTCCACCATTTTCAGTTCAATCACCGAATACGCATTCGCGCCCATCCCTGTATCCATAAAAAGATTGAGAATATCTTTCAAACGACACAACGATTTGTTCAACAAATATTCGCTTTCTCCCGAACGATACATTCGACGCGTAATCGTTACCTCAGAATAATCGGAAGGCAAAATTCCTTTGGTATTTTCAATCGTAAGTGATGCTTCGGTAAATCCTAATGGTTTACGGGATTTTGTTCCGTTGAAAATAACATCTTCCATTTTTGAACTCCGCAATGTGCTGGTTCGTTGTTCCCCCAACGTCCATCGAATTGCATCAACTATATTCGTTTTACCGCAACCGTTGGGTCCAACAATTGCTGTAATGCCGTCATCAAACCGCAAGCGAACTTTTTGTGCAAACGATTTAAAACCGAATATTTCCAATTGAGATAAGTACATAGAGAGAAATACAATTAGTTTCCGCTCTGTGTGAGGGAAAGCATATAGCGAAGATACGCAGAAGTGGATTGCGTGTAGTCATAATAACTGTACGTTGCCATAACAACGAGTGCAATCAAAATTATTCCAACGACGTACACACGCGAAGGAATCATATCGTACACAACGGCAACACCTTTCAAAATGCGTTGCACAATCCAAATCTTCGTCAGTAGCAACAGAAGGAATACCGGAAAAACATAAAGAGAATTTTCCAGAATACGGTACATCACCATTCCAACTGGGATAAAAACGATAAATGGCAATAATGACCAAACGGTAATTTCATACGCGTGCAAAAAATATACTTTACTGCGGCGGAAAAGCGAGAAAAATTTGACGACAGTTGTCATCAAGAAAAACACAGCGATAAAAAGAAGTGTGAACCACAGTATTGCCATTGGAGGATTCCAAACAATGCGAACAACATGTACTTTCAACGCATCGGAAATCAACAGATGGGAAAGCAACACATCAACAAAAAGCGAATCGCGGTAATGAAATAAAATACTGGAAAGGAGTACTGCCATCGTCATTGCAAGCACTATTGTTATGATAATTGTTTGCCCGAAAGAAATTATTCTCCGGTCGCGAACGTCAGCAAAAAAATTATACGTTCGAAAGAGTGAACGATTGACGTTGTCGCGAAAATGTCTGTTTCTATTGTAAAAAAATGCAAACAATATTAACAAACCGAGACCCGCAACAACATACGTCATTGGAGAGGTAAAAGAATAATTGCCTACAGGCAGCGCAGAAACTTTTTCTCCAAGATACATTACGCGCAAATGTTCATACGCTGTTCGCTTTTCGCGAGATTCGGTAACGATACCGTGCGTGAACAAATACGGGTTTTCAGAATGCACAGAAATAGAAGGACGGTCCCCGCGCCAATCATTGAATGACCATAACATAACTCCTGCGAGATGCAAACTTTTCGTTCCTTCAAGGAAGAATTGAAATACACGTGCTTGCGCTTCATACGAATGTGGGTCGCTGGAACCTCGTCTGTTCCCCGGTTCAACATTGCGTCCGTAATAAGCGAGGATCGTCGGTTTTCTGATTTGTTCAATTCTATTTTTCAGTACATTTTTTTTCTCCAAATTATTCCATTGCGAAATATTCAGTACCGAAAAATCCATTTCATCTTCACAATAATTGTTCTGGATGTTGCTTGTTGCAAAGTACAATGGACGTTCATCAATTCCATGAATTGCATTTTTAAATGTATTAACAATCTCACACGCTGTAGCAGAACTGAATTCAATATCATCTCCAATTCCATACGCAAGTAACGAAGGATGGTTAACGTCGCGTTCCGCCATTTCCTTCGCAATTGCTTCTCCTGTTACCAAAAAATCATCATTCTCAAAGATTTCAAACGGCACTTTTGCAATGGGCAATTCCTCCAACACAAATAAACCGTATTTATCGCACAACGAAAGAAAATACGGATGCGGAGTTCTGTTTGCAACACGAACAAGATTGATGCCGGCATTCTTCATCAATGCAACATCTTTTTCCATCGCTGCGTACGTTAAAGCAGAACCGAATTGGGGATGGTCTTCGAACCAAACAATTCCTTTCAAGCGATACAAGGAATCATTGAGAAAGATATTTGTTTCCTTCATTGAAACGGCGAGTATTCCGTAATTGAATTTATATTCATCAATGAGCACTGGCATTTCTAACGGAGGAAATAAAATACTGCAATGCACTTCGTATAAAAAAGGAGTTTCAGGAGACCATAGTTGTGGAAAATCAATTCCTAAAGACAATGAATATTCCGCAGAATGATTGTCTTCCGGTATCAAAATAAACGACGTGCTTTTAGCAATCAAAAAATTTGTTGCCTTTTCATAAACCTCGACAAAAAGCATCGGTGCATACTTTTTATTCCCTTCTTGCGTTTGCGTACGTACAAATCCCTGATTGCGTACTAGTGAACGTACTGTTATCGTCGCCGATTCTTTTGACAATGAAATTTTACTGCGCGCAGTTATTTTTTCAATTGAAAACTTTGGAGTAAACAACAGAAAGATATCACGAAAGATACCACCATAGTTTTTCCAACCACCAACTTGCTGACGCAAGGGAACCGTATTGCGTGCGTTCAATTCATTATCAACATACACGACTATCGTGTTGTTACCTCCAAGTTGCAAAACATTTTTTTCGAGCACAAACGAAAACGATGTTGTTCCCCCAATATGTCTTCCGACAAAATGTTCGTTGACAAAAATTTCACAAAAATAATTTATTCCTGCGCAAAAAAGTTCGGCAGAAAAATTATCCAACATTTCCGAAGAAACATGAAAAGAACGACGTAACCATACTTTTCCTGTTCCATCATACGCGCTCGGAATTTTTACATTGTTCCACGAAGTTTTTTCATCAACCGAATATTCCCATGTTCCGGAAAGGTCAATGACGTGCCGCGTAGATGAACCGGAAAACATCCCATCTTCTGTTGCAAGACGCGAACGTTCACCATTTTCCAAAAATGTAACTTGCGCATCACTCAAAGTCATTGACATAAAGAATAGCGCAACGATAAAACAGATATATGTATTCAACGAGGAATGCTTTTTATATAGAGAAGGGAATAAACGGAAAATAGAAAAAACTCTTCATCAAAATCGGCGGAAAATATAGCAATTTTCGTAGGGGGAAACAACGCAAGGAGAAAAGAAAATAATAAGAATTTACTCATTCTTTGTGTTATGCGCCCTCTCCTAATTTGGCTGCAGTATCAGCAAGTTTCAGCTGGTCGAAGATTTCTTTGAGGTCGCCGTCAATGATTCTATCAAGATTGTACAGTGTTAATCCGATGCGATGGTCGGTGAGACGATTTTGTGGAAAATTATATGTGCGGATTTTATCGCTGCGGTCGCCGCTTTTTACCATCAGTTTCCGCTGCGAAGAAATGGAACTTGCTTGTTTTTCGACTTCTATATCGTACAATTTGGATTTCAACATCTTCATTGCTCGGTTACGATTTCCTAATTGTGTTCGTTCCGTCTGGCACGTTACAACTAACCCCGAAGGAATATGCGTGAGGATAACTTTGGTTTCGACTTTATTTACATTTTGACCGCCTGCTCCCCCGCTACGTGCTGTTTCTATTTTTATGTCGCTTTCTTTTATTGTGATTTCTATGTCTTCAACTTCGGGCAGCACAGCAACAGTGACAGCGGAAGTGTGAACTCTCCCCTGTGCTTCCGTTTCGGGAACACGCTGCACACGATGAACTCCGCTTTCAAATTTCAAACTTCCATACGCATTATCTCCGGTCAATTGAAAAATCACTTCCTTAAATCCACCAAGTCCCGTATCATTCCAATCAAGAAGTTCAACTTTCCATCGTTGCTTTTCGGAAAAGCGAGAATACATTCTGAATAAATCCGCAACGAATAATGCGCTTTCTTCTCCTCCCGTTCCCGCGCGAATTTCAACGATACAATTTTTATCATCGTTCGGGTCTTTGGGAATGAGAAGTGTTTTCAGTTCTTCTTCGACTTTGGGAATGCGTATTTGCAAATCGTCAAATTCGAGTTGCGTCATTTCTTTCATCTCTGCATCGGAAAAGTTTTCGAGCATTTCTTTCACGCTTTCCATTTCCGCAATAACTTTTTTATACTCTTCAAACTTGCGAACAATTTCTTCGATGCCGCGCTGCTCTTTACTTAATTCCCGAAATTGATTTTGATTCGTAATGACTTCCGGTGATGAAAGTAAATCGTTCAATTCGTGATAGCGTTCTTCTATGTTCTGTAGTTTGTCAAACATTTGTTCGTTGTTCGTTGAGCGTGGTTCGTGATTCGTTATTTGGGTATCGAAGTAAATTCAATTAGTACTATGAATTGAAACCTCTGAAAAAGTATGGAGCAACGTCATGCTGAGCGCAACGAAGTCTTGACTTTACGATACGTTTTCTTATTTCTTCTTTTCTTTATTGATTGTAATTTGTATCTTTTCCGCGCAAAATTTTTTCAATAATGCTTTGCATCGGACGATTAGCTCAGTTGGTTAGAGCGTACGGTTCACATCCGTAAGGTCGAAGGTTCGAGCCCCTCATCGTCCACACTGTTGTTCGTTAATGGTTAATAGTTATATGTTAATTGATAATCTAATAACCAATAACTATTAACAAAGAACGCTCAACCAATCACACCCATCTTCTTCCCTACTTTTTCAAACACATTCAGCGCGTCGTTTATATCTTTTCTTGATAGTGCAGCAGAAATTTGTGTTCTGAGTCGCGCTTCACCTTTCGGCACAACGGGAAACCACAATCCTTTTATAAACACACCGTGCTTCAACATCATCGCGCTCATATCTTGTGCAAGTGCCGCTTCTCCAAGCATTATCGGGACAATCGGATGTTCGCCTTCCAAAATTTTGAAACCGAGTTTTACGATTTCTTTGCGGAAGTACGCTGTGTTTTCGTGCAGTTTTGTTACGAGCGACATATCGCTTGTAAGTAAATCGAATGCGGCTTTTGCCCCAAATACTATTGATGGAGGAAGTGAATTGGAAAATGTGTACGGACGTGATTTCTGCCGCAAGTACGAAATGATTTCTTTTGTTGAAGATATGTAACCGCCTGCCGCCCCGCCGATTGCTTTTCCTAACGTTCCGGTAATCACATCTATTTTTTTCAAAACATTTTTTGCTTCCGGCGTTCCTCTTCCGGTCTTTCCGCAAACACCGATTGCGTGAGAATCATCAACAAAAACAAGCGCGTTGTATCGTTTTGCAAGTTCGACAATTTTCGGTAGCGGCGCTAAATCTCCTTCCATACTGAACACGCCATCGGTTACAATTATTTTGAAACGATAGTTTGCATTCTTATCTGCTTCGAGAAGTTGCTCCAAATGATTCATATCGGCGTGGTTGTAAATTTTTTTGTCCACAACTTCCGATTTACACAAACGCTGTCCATCAATTATACTTGCGTGATTGAGTTTATCGCTATAGAGAACATCTTTATAATTTTCACAACCAAGTTTCTCGTTGGTGACTGAAGCAAAAAATCCTTCATTCGCAGCGAAGCATGAGGAAAATAAAATCGTGTCTTCCGTTCCGACAAATTTAGAAATCGTTTTCTCCAACTCGTAATGAATGTCTTGTGTTCCGCAAAGAAATCGCACAGACGCTACGCCGTAACCATATTTCTTTATTCCTTCAATCGCCGCTTTCTTCACAACTGGATGATTGGAAAGTCCGAGATAATTGTTTGATGCGAGCATCATTACGTCTTTGCCTTTTATTTTTACGCGCGCACCTTGAGGACTTTCAAATGCAGTTTCGTATTTGAACGTTTTTAGTTGCTGGAGATTTTTGAGTTCAGAAGAAATTATTTCGGAAATGTTCATAATATTGATTCATTTAAACATTGAATCATTGACTCAATGATGAAATTTAGTTTACGGCTTCAACAAAATTTTCAATCCATCACCTTCGCGGATGGCTGAAAATGCATCTTCAAATTTTTCCAATGGAAATTGATGCGTAATAAATCCGCTCTTCACAAACTTTTTCGCCAATCCTTTCTTGAGCAATTGACGCATCAAATCCCACGACGAAAAAACTCTGCGACCAATAATGCCGTGAATTGTTACGCCTTTGAAAATAATATCTTTCGCGAAATCAATTTCCATTTTCCCGAACGGCAAACCGAGCAACGAAATCGCGCCGCCGCTTCGCACAATATGAAACGCATCTTCGTACGCTTTGTAACTTCCAGACATTTCGAGAACTGCATCTGCACCGGCATTTTTAGTTTCTCTTTTGAGTGTTTCGTAAAATAACTTTTTCTCGCTCTCCACAGCAACATCAAAACATGCAGTTGCGCCAAATTCTTTTGCAAGTTTAAAACGTTTTTCCACAAGTTTTTCGTGGGAAAATTTCCCGTGAGAAATATCGGTAACAAATATTTTCTTCGCTTTACACATCGCAGCAACCGCCGTTGCCATCAATCCCTGCACACCACAACCCAACACGACAATTGTTTTTCCCTTCACAGGAACCGATTGGATGGTATGCGTAGCATTTCCGAGCGCATCCATAAACGCAATAACTTCCGGAGGAATTTCTCCTTTGCGAAATAAAACAATGTTCTGCATCGGAACAACAACACTTTTCGTAAATGCTCCATCAGCGTGAACGCCTTTAATGACCGTGTTCTGACAAACGTGTTGTTCTCCTAATTTACATTGATGACACGTTCCATCGGTAATGTGCATTTCTGCTGAAGAGTAAAAATTATTTTCAAGAAATTTCAAGAAATGAGCATCACGGTCTTTGAACGGAATTTTTGAATTGTTAAGAGAAAAATCTTTAACAAACTTTTCTTTCCCATATTCGAGTTGAATTTTTTCAAGAAGAAATGCTTTCGCTTTTTTCCCTGCGTCAATGATTTGTCCGCAAAACTCGTGACCGATAACAACATTGGAATTTTTCACAACCGACATTTCGCGGCGCAACGAATCTTTCGAATTGTAAATGCCGACATCCGTTCCGCAAATCGCACCGTACAGAACACGCAACTTTACATCATGCGGAGAAGTAATTTGCGGTTCCTCGCGTTCAATCAATTGTACGCCTGTTTTCCAATCTTCGTTTGTTTTAGGAATGGATTTTACTATCGCCTTCATAAAAATTATTTGCCTCGATTCTTTTTGTTTCTTGTTGTTTCTAAAAAAATTTGTCTCATTCTTTTCTCGTATTCTTCAGTCATTTCAACGTTCCGCCGTTTCATCACTACACGCGCAGTTTCAATTGCTTTTTGTATATCGTACGTACGGAATTCGTTTCCACTTCCCCACGAAAAATTTCCAATAAACTTCGGCGGAAAATCTGCACCAAAAACATTGGACGAAATTCCTATCACCGTTCCTGTATTCAACATAACATTTATTCCTGTTTTTGCATGATCGCCAATAAGAGAACCGACAAACTGCGAACCACTGTCAATTTCTTTTTTCCCAACGTGAACACGAACATTGCCATAATTATTTTTCAAATCGCTCGTGTTTGTGTCTGCGCCAAGATTTACCCAACTTCCAAGAAATGAATGTCCCAAAAATCCATCGTGTTGTTTATTAGAATAGGATTGAATGATGCTCGCTTCAACTTCGCCGCCTACTTTACACCATTCACCGATTGAAGTTCCGCCGTAAATTTTCGCTCCGACTTTAATAAGCGAATTATTTCCAATAAATACAGGCCCAACAATTACTGCATTCGCCATTACCGCGACATTGTCACCAAGAACAATCGCGCCGTGTTCTGCATCGAGAACAACACCGGGTTTTATTGTGCAATTTTTCCCAACCGAAACATTTACGGAATTGACAACGTGAACTCCTTGGAATTTCCTTGGTTTTCTCTTTCGTAATATTCGGAAATCATCTTCAATCGCTTGATGATTGTATTGAATAATTTCCCACGGATAAAAGAAAAACTTCGCATCAACATTTATTTTTTTGGCATCAGAGAATTGTGTTCTGCGACGAATTGCTCTTTTCTTTTTTGGTGAAAATTCCTTTTGCTCAAAATTGAATTTTGCCGCCGCAACATTTCCATCACTTATGAACAGAAGTTTTTCTCCTTTTTCGTTTTGAATATTGGAAGCAAGTTCCTTCGTCATTTTTACGCGTGAATTTACGAAAATCAATTCCCTGCTATATTTGTTTTCAGAAAAAATTTCTCGTTCCTCTTGCAAGAAAGGACGAACTGCACTTCGGCAAATTACACTCCAGTTTGATTGCGGAAAATGTGAACGTATTCGTTCTCCGAGCGTTGAACAACCACTTCGAAGTTCGTGAATCGCACGAAAATACACCAGCGGGAAAAAATTTTCTACTGAGTAATCTTCAAATAAAAAATAATGCATAACGATTTAAACAAAAAAACGGAATGGATATTTTTCCATTCCGCCTGAGAAATTCCATAGTGTTATGTTCGGAAAATTAAACAGTAACTTCCGGTTTCTTTCCGTATTTTTTGTAATAGCGTTCCACACGACCTTCACTATCAACAATTTTTTGTTCGCCGGTAAAAAACGGATGACAATTGGAACAAATTTCTACTTTGATATCGCCTGCTGTCGAACGTGTTACAAAGATGTTTCCACACGAGCAAACAACACGTGCCATTTTGTATTTGGGATGAATTCCATGTTTCATAAATGAGAGTTCTTTCTATTTTAAACTTCGAGTATTTCTTTTTCTTTTTTGACAAGCAACTGGTCTATTTCCGCAATGTGCTTATCCGTCATTTCCTGCAATTGATGTTCTCCGCGTTTTCGTTCATCTTCGGAAAAATGTTCTGCTTTTTCAGATTTTTTCAGATGTTCAATCGCATCACGACGAACATTACGAATAGAAATTTTTCCTTCTTCTCCGAATTTCTTCGATAATTTCACAAGTTCTTTCCGACGTTCTTCATTCAGCATAGGAATCGGAACGCGTACAATTGTTCCATCGTTTGCGGGATTAAACCCGAGATTTGCCGCAATAATTGCTTTTTCTATCGTTGCAATCATATTTTTTTCCCACGGTTGTATGGCAATTGTATGAACATCGGGAATAGAAATATTTGCAACTTGATGTAATGGAACATGCGAACCATAGTAATCAACTTTCACAGCATCAAGAAGTGCAGTTGTTGCTTTTCCCGTACGTATTTTTATCAATTCAATTCTCGTAACGTCAACGGCTTTGAGCATTTTTTGTTCTGCTTCTATCAAGATTTCTTTTCCCATATTGAACTACTCCTAATGTGCTTGGTCATCATAATAGACAGGAACATCGAGTGCAACACGTGTGCCAATATTTTCACCAATAATCGTGCGGCGCAAGTTTCCTTTTTGTGTAATATTGAAAACAATAATCGGCAGTTTGTTTTCTCTACATAATGTTATTGCCGTCATATCCATCACTTCTAAATCGCGTTTTATTACATCAAGAAACGAGATTTCATCAAATCGAAACGCTGTTGGGTCTTTTTCCGGGTCAACGTTATAAACGCCATCGACACGCGTGCCTTTTAAAATCACGTCTGCATGAACTTCTGCTGCGCGCAATGCTGCTGCCGTATCCGTTGTAAAGTACGGACTTCCTGTCCCTGCGCCAAAAATTACCACGCGTTTTTTTTCCATATGACGAATTGCGCGGCGGCGAATATAGGGTTCTGCAACTTTGTCCATATTTACAGCACTCATTAAGCGCGTAAAGATTCCTAATTTTTCCAACGCACTTTGTAATGCAAGAGAATTTATCATCGTCGCCAGCATTCCCATCGTATCTCCTGTTACTTCATCTATGCCATCCAGAGAATTTTTCGAGCCGCGATAAATATTTCCACCACCAATAACAATACAGATTTCAATTCCTAAATCGTGCGCTTCTTTTATTTCATTTGCATAGAATCGCAACATTTGCGAATCAATACCATATTTTTTTTCACCCATCAATGATTCGCCACTGAGTTTGAGTAAAATACGTTTAAAGCGGGGAGTTCTTGACGACATCAACGATTGCTATGCTTGTCCGTCTTCTCCAAGATGAAATCGGATAAAACGTTTCACTGAAATATTTTCTCCTGTTTTTGCAATGGTTTCCGTAATTAAATCTTTAACACTCTTCCCCGGATCTTTAACATACGATTGCTCAAAAAGGCAAACATCTTGATAAAATTTGTCCAATTTCCCTTGCGCTATTCTTTCGACAACTTGTTCGGGTTTCCCATCGCTTCTCGCGAGGGAACGATAAATTTCCAATTCTTTTTCGACGAGTTCTTTATCAACTTGTTCGCGGGTGATAAATCTTGGACTCATTGCCGCTATTTGCATCGCAAGTTCACGAGCGAGTGATTTGAAATCGTCGGTTTTTGCAACAAAATCCGTTTCGCAATTGAGTTCAACCATCGAACCAAGCCGAGCTCCAGTATGAATATACGATTCTACAATACCCTGGTTGGTCGCGCGTCCAATTCGTTTTTCTGCCGATGCCGCTCCTTGTTTTCGTAGCAATTCTATTGCTTTTTCAATATTTCCATCAGTTTCTTCAAGCGCTTTTCGGCAATCCATCATTCCGGTGCCGGTTTTCTCCCGAAGTTTTTTTACATCTTCTGCTTTTATTGCCATAAAAAATTATGCTCTGTTTTCAGTTCTTTTTCTTTGAATACGTTGCTTGCGTTTAGGACGTTCCGGCTCGTGTTTTTCTTCTCCCGGCGGCGTTGGTTCTTCTTCTTTCATTGCTTGTTCAGCATCTTTCATCACTTGCATTGCATATACTTCTTTTCCTTCAATAACTGCATCGGCAACCGTTTCCGAAATAAGTTGTATGGATTTAACAGCATCGTCATTGGCTGGAATTGGATAATCAACAATGGATGGATCTGTATTCGTATCAACGATTGCGAACACAGGAATTGCCAATCGCTTTGCTTCTAACACCGATATCAATTCTTTCTTAATATCAACTACAAACAATGCCCCAGGTAATCGAACCATATCTGCAATTCCTGAAAGCGTTGTTTCCAGTTTTTGTCGTTCACGTGAAATAATGAGGATTTCCTTTTTGGTAATCTTGTCATACGTTCCGTCCGTTTCCATTTTGACTAGATTATTTAACCGTTTTACGCTTCTGCGAATTGTTACAAAGTTTGTTAGAAGTCCACCAAGCCAACGATCAACAATATAAAATTCGTTGCAACGTTTTGCTTCTGTTTCAATAATTGATTTTGCTTGTTTTTTCGTACCAATAAAAAGAATGCGTTTCCCTTCGCTGGAAAGTTTTGTCAGTTCATCGCAAGCAATCTCAATTAAGTCTTGAGTTTTCTTTAAGTCGAGAAGGTGAATTCCGTTTTTTTCCATAAAAATATATGGCTTCATTTTCGGATTCCAACGGCGAGTAATATGCCCAAAATGCGCCCCCGCATCAAGCAATTCCGTGAGTTCTACTCGTGGCATTATATGTGTTCCTAAAAGTTTTAGTGTGTGTAGTTATTTTTGCAATCCTAAAATTAGGAATGCAAACCGCTACGTTCGTCTTGTCTTTTTGAGGTCGCGATTATTCTGTGAAAACAATCGGGACACTTTCAAAAAAATCAGAACGTATGTGAATTAAAAAATTGTGAATAAAAAAAATTCTAAAATTATCGCTTCGAAAACTGGTATCTTTTTCGAGCGCCGGGACGTCCATATTTCTTCCGTTCTACCATTCTCGGATCTCGCGTAAGCAGTCCAAATGAACGCAACGTTGTTCTCAACGATTCGTCTTGAGCAACAAGCGCACGAGAAACCGCTAAGCGTGCGGCTTCCACTTGACCGGTAACTCCACCGCCTTGGACGTTGATTACAACATCAAATTTCCCTTCACTTTCCGTTACCATTAAAGGAAATTTCACCTGATGTTGTAACGTATCAAGCGGAAAATATTTATTCAATGGATTTCGATTGATGGTAACTGTTCCGTTGCCAGAAATTAGATAGACGCGAGCGACGGATGTTTTTCTTCTCCCGATAAAAATTGTGTGTTGCATTTTCTTTTCTTAAAATGTTAGTGGTTCTGGTTTTTGTGCCTGATGAGGATGTTCCGAACCTCGATATACTTTCAACTTCATTGCTATTCTTTTTCCTAACCGATTATGAGGTATCATTCCACGTACTGCTGTTTCGATAACAGATTCAGGTTTATTTTTTAATAATGTTGATGCTTTTTCCCATTTTGCTCCCCCTGGATAACCCGTATAGTGAAAATATTTTTTCAATTCCTTTCGTTTGCCGGTGAGTTGAACATTTGCAGCATTTACAACTATAACAAAATCTCCACAATCTGCATTAGGAGTAAAAGTTGGTTTGTGCTTTCCACGCAAGATATGTGCAACTCGACTCGCAATTCGACCAAGCGTTTTACCTCCTGCATCTACGAGATACCATTTTTTAGTTATTTCTGTTTCTTTGAAAAAGTGTGTTTGCTTTTGTATGATAGACACTGAATTACATTCCAATTAGTAAAAAAATCGGCGTAAAATTTAGAGATAAAATTCGAATTGGCAAAATACGCACCGTTATTCTACTGTGGTAAAATCATTTTTGGCTGAATGCTTCTGAAATGATTGAAAGATTGATTTCGTTTTTTGAAGTTCTGATTGTTCAAAAAATTTCAATCCGTACAACACTATGAAAAAAAATAATAGCAAAGTTAATTTTAGAACGATTTGAAAACTTGCGTTAGCGAATAATAAATAAAGTATAAAACTTATAAAGCCCGCAATCGTAATTTTTAATATGCGAGCATTTTCATATTGAATCGGATAAAATTTCTGAACGATGAAAGACAACACTGATACCATTACAAAATAACTGAAAAATGTGGCCCATGCTGCACCAGTAATTCCGTACAAAGGAATCAAGAGAACATTTGCACCAACATTCACTCCTGCGCCAAGAAACGTAATAGGAGGAAGCCATTGCGTTTTTTTTTCGATATATATTCCTGCAACTATATTACCAGAAATTCCTAAACACAAATACGCAATCAATACAATGGGAACGATGGATAATCCGTTCCAATAATTCGGATGAATGAGATAATGCCCGAAGAACTGAATTTGAACGATATCGCCGATAAAAAAAGAGACAACAAGAAAAATCAATGTCATAAACAAAAAGAAATATGTAAGAATTCGTGCAAATAATTCTTTCGCAAGTTCATCTTTCGCGTGTGAAAGAAAAAAAGGGCGCCATGCATAATCGAATACCGAAACAACGAGCATCATTACGATTCCCAAACGATAATTCGCTTGATAAATTCCTACG
Organism: Ignavibacteria bacterium; assembly: GCA_016873775.1. Taxonomy (NCBI): domain Bacteria; kingdom Pseudomonadati; phylum Ignavibacteriota; class Ignavibacteria; species Ignavibacteria bacterium. Next base: position 42,440 of record VGWC01000009.1, read on the forward strand.
GTTGCATCATCGGTTAAAGCGCGGAGGATCGGTCTATCAACAACTTGCACCATCATAGTCGCAATTCCTGCCGGAACATACGGCAAACCGAATTTCAACAATGCTTGGTATAATGAAAATGAAATTGTTTTTGTGAAGTTTTTTATAATTGTCGGAAGTAAAAAGAGAAAAGTAAGTATTGATGCTACCAAATTGCTGATAAAAATTCCTTCTATTCCGTAATGATACTTCACAAGTAATAGTACATTCAATGAAACAGTAATAGCAACATTCAAAAATTTTATCGTTGCAAATGATTTTGCTTTGCGCTCCATTCGTAACGATGCGAAAGGAATTATTGCAAGTGTATCAAAAAAAATAATCCACGAAGCGTAATGAATTATCGAAATGTGTTGAGAAGGAATGGAAATTGTTTGCGCAATCGGAGTAGAAAAAATTACCAGTAATACTGAAAAGAAAATTGAAGAACAGAATAATGAAAGAAATGGCGTAGTAAAATTTTGTTCCTTCCCCCCTATTTCCAATGAAGATGAATAACGAAAATATGCTGACTCCATTCCAAAACCGTACACGACATTTAAGAAAGCAATCAGTGAAAATACATACGAAACAACTCCATATTCACCAGGAGAAAGAACATTCGTGTAAAAAGGAACAAGAAGAAATGTAAGGAATCTTCCGAGAATTGTGCTTACACCATAAATTGCAGTATCCGAGGCGAGAAGTTTTATTTTGTCAAACATCAGTTCACAATTTCCAACGAGATATCAAGTGCTTTAACCGAATGCGTTAACGCACCAATAGAAATACAATCAACGCCCGTTTCTGCAATTGACCGTACATTTTCCATTGAAACATTTCCCGATGCTTCAACTTCAACGGAATGATGTATTCGCTCAACAGCAATGTTCATTTCAGGAAGAGAAAAGTTATCCAGCATAATACGATGAATATTTTCCTTGTATTGCAATGCTTCCATTACTTCATCAATATTTTTAGTTTCAACTTCAATCGTTAATCGCATCTTTTGCAATGAAAGAAATTCCAAACATTTCTCAATCGCAAAACCAATTCCACCGGCAGCGGCAATGTGATTATCCTTTATCAACACCATGTCATCCAAACCGAAGCGATGATTTATTCCTCCGCCGATTTTCACTGCAAGTTTATCAAGTATGCGAATATTAGGAACAGTTTTTCTTGTGTCCGTAATTTTTGCGTTTGTACCATCAACCGCTTTCACAAATTTTCTTGTGAGTGTTGCAATACCGCTCATTCGTTGAAGAAAATTCAGCGCTGTTCTTTCCGCTCGAATTATATTTGCTAACGAACCGTATATCGTTGCTACAGTGATTCCGTTGGCAACGATATCTCCATCGAAATAATTTTTGTGAAAAACTATTTCGTTATCCATCGTTTGAAAAACGAATTCTGCAATTTCAATTCCTGCAAGAATACCATTTTCTTTAATAAGTATTTCGGCTTTGCCTATCGTGTTTTCAGGAATTATCGCTGATGTCGTAACATCACCAAGTCCAACATCTTCATACAACGCTTGTTCAATGATACGCGTAATACGATTATCGTAAAGAAAAGAATTCATCCTTTATAATTTCTGTTCAACAGCGTCGAGAAAATATTTTGGCGCTCGAGTTGGTTTACCGTTTTGCGCGCTCAGAAAACAATGAACTGTATATCCCTTACTAAGTAACTCTTTTGTTTCAGCATTTCGCAATTCATATTCAATACGAATTGTTGAAGATGGAATTGTTTTCAATACCGTTACAACTTCGAGCAAATCATCAAAATGCGCGGAAGAAAAATACTCAGCATGCGCTTCAATTACTGGGAGAAACATTCCTCGCTTTTCAATTTCAGGATACGGCACACCGATTGCTCTCAACAAATCAGAACGACCTTGTTCAAAGTATTCAAAATATTTCGCATAGTACACAAACTTCATTTGGTCTGTATCTGCGTATCGCACGCGAATGTGTGATGTAACGTTCATAGAAGTTTTATTCTTCCCAAACTCCCATCTTTGAAAATTTCTCAACGCGACGTTCCGGAAGTTTTGAAAAACTCATTTTCGAAAGCAATGTTAATTCTTCAACAAGAACTTTACTCAACAACGCTGCTGCTTGTTGATGAGAGCGATGCGCACCTCCAAGCGGTTCCGGTACAATTCTATCTATTATTTTCAACTTCTGCAAATCCGGCGCAGTAAGTTTGAGTTCCTCTGCTGCACGCTCTTTAAATTCCCAACTTCTCCATAAAATACTCGAACAACTTTCTGGAGAAATAACAGAATACCACGTGTTTTCCAACATCAATACTCTATCCCCAACACCAATTCCTAATGCTCCACCGCTCGCACCTTCCCCAATGATACAAACGACAATCGGAACTTGTATGCGCGACATTTCAAAAATATTTCTCGCAATCGCTTCCGCTTGTCCGCGTTCTTCCGCTTCAATGCCCGGATACGCGCCGGGAGTATCTATAAACGTTACAATAGGCTTTTGAAATTTCTCTGCAAGTTTCATCAGTCTCAACGCTTTGCGATACCCTTCGGGATTCATCATTCCGAAATTTCTATACACATTTGATTTTGTGTCTCTACCTTTTTGTTGTCCGATAACCATTACGGTATCGTCTTCGACTTTTCCGTAGCCAAGAAGTTTTGCAAATCCGCCAACAACTGCTTTGTCATCACGAAAATATCTATCGCCAGCAAGTTCGATAAAATCTTTCGTTATCAACTGAATGTAATCAAGCGTGTACGGTCGTTCCGGATGGCGAGCAAGTTGTACACGTTGCCATGGAGTAAGATGCGAATATAATTCTTCTTTCGAAGCATCCAATTTTTTTTCTAATTTTTTAATATCGTCCTGCAAATCGAAATGCTCCGCGTCTTTTTTCATCGCTTCAATTTTCTGTTCCAGTTCTGCAACAGATTTTTCAAATTCTAAAACTACTCGTACCATAAATTATTATTGTTTTTGTCCGGTGAAAAAAAATGATTTAATAAGTATTTCTATATCAAGTAATAACGACTGATTTTTTGCATAGTACAAATTGTATGTTTCAATTTCTTCCGCGCTCATATCGTTTCGGTAATTTATTTGCGCAAGTCCCGTCAATCCCGCTTTCCCTAAATACATTCCTGTTCTCCCATTCATTCCGGAAACCCTTGTTGAATGTGTGAATACAGGTCGTCCTACAAAACTCATTTCTCCATTCAGAATTTTTGGTATTAGCAAAATTTTCTTTTTCGCTATGGAATGTTTCGGAAGAAATAATTGTACTAACGGATAGAAAAGGAATAAAAACAGTGAAAGAAAAATATCAAATGTGCGCTTAACAAAACGATTGAACGGTTGATGAATATTATACGCAATATCAACGAACGGAAGCGATTCAAGTTCGTCAATACGTGTTTTTCCAATCACGACTTCCAAACTGCTTGGCACAAGACGATAACTCACATTCCGGTCTCTGCTCCGTGCGATAACAGAAAGGATATCCGTGTACGAAAGCGCATCAGTAGAAAAAATAACATCGGAAATTTTTTTCTCGCGAATGACTCTTCCGATGGTATCTACGCTTCCCAAGATTTCAACTCCATTTACTTTTTCTCCAATGCGTTGACGATGCGTGTCAATAAACCCAATAATATCGTAACTGTGGTCAACGCGTGAGCGCAATTTTCGAACTAATTCTTCTCCCGATTTTGTAACACCAACAATCACAGAACGTTTCCCTGTTTGTTGCATACTGAAAAAAATATGAGCAACCAATCTCCATCCGGGAAGTACGACCAATGTCATCATTCCGGAAAGTAACGTTACCATTCTGCTAAATCCGTAATCTTTAAAAAAGAACGTCAATGCAGAAAGAAACGTAAACGATGCAATGACGGCAATTGAAGATGCAGAAGAAATTGTTTTCCGTCTTGTTAACGCACCGCTCAAAAATTCCGAAAACAAAATTATGCAGATTGAGAAAATGTAAATCGCAGGATAGGCATACGATGGGAAAGAATATAATCTTCCGCGCCAAAGATATTCTGAAAGGACGAGTGAAAGAAATATAAATACAGAATCAATCACCATTACCAAAAATGTTGTTTTATTTTTTCCAAGAAATGCAATCCAAGAACGAAAGAAAATTCCCATTTGTAACAACGGTAAGAATAACACGTACGAGCGAAAATGTTTCTTCACAAATAATTGCATTGAGTGGTAAAATATTTTTACTTCGTCAATGGAACTACGGCGTGTGCTTTCTCCTTTGTAGTGAATGATTTGTGTTGTCGGAACATAACATACTTTCCATCCGCTTTGCTGCACGCGATAACACCAATCCAAATCTTCACCGTACATAAAAAAATCTTCGTCGAGTCCGCCAATGTTTTCAAATACTTCTCTTCGCAAAAACATAAACGAACCGCTCACTGCGTCAACTTCGTTTGTTTCATTCTCATTCAAATATGTCAGATTATATTTCGCAAATAATTTTGATTTTGGAAACATATCAGACAATCCGATAAGTTTTGAAAATGCAATAAACGGTGTCGGAAAACTTCTACGGCACGCAAGTTGTAGCGTTCCATCGGGAGAAAGAACTTTACAACCCGCTAATCCTACATCATTATTCGATTCAAAAAATTGCAACATTGTTTCGAACGTATCTTCTTGAACAATGGTATCGGGATTAATGAGAAGAAAATATTTTCCTTTCGCTTTGTTTAGTGCAATATTATTTGCTTTTGCAAAACCGAGATTTTCTTTACTTGCAATGAAGTGAACATTCGGAAATTTTGTTTGCACCATTTCCACGCTTCCATCATCAGAGGCATTATCAACGACAAAGATTTCTCCTTCCAGATTGCTCAATGCTTTCTGTATGGACACGAGCGCATTTTCCAAAAACGCTCGCACATTGTAATTGACTATGATTATAGATAAATCCATTTTTCATTTTGTCATTGCGAGCGAAGCGGAGCAACCTTCTAAATTCTTTGATGCATTAGGAAGATTGCATCGTCGTTTCACTCATCGCAATGCAACTTATTTTATATTTTTCCAATCAATGCTTGAAACTTCAATCGCCACACCATCCAAATCGCCTCGTAAATAATGTTTTTTGACATCTTCGATTGCCCTAACGTTCTGTCCATAAAAATAATAGGATGTTCAAACAAACGAAAACCTTTTCTCCATGCTTTGTAATTCATTTCGATTTGAAACGCATAACCGTTGGAATGAACATCATCAAGGTTGATTGATTCGAGAACTTTTCGTTTGAAACATTTAAATCCGCCGGTTGCATCCTTGATATTCATTCCCGTGATAATTCTTGTATAGACATTCGCGCCGTAACTTAAAATCAATCTGCGAATTGGCCAATTCATGATACGAACTCCGTAAATGTATCGCGACCCGATTACCAAATCATGTTCGTTCATCAATTTCAATAAATTCGGTAACTCAATCGGGTTATGCGAAAAGTCTGCATCCATTTCAATCATAAAATCGAAACCATTAGCAATTGCGTATTTAAATCCTGCAACGTACGCTGTTCCCAGTCCCATTTTTTTCGGGCGCTCCATTAAATGTACTCGAGAATTATTTTTCTGAATTTCTTTGACAATGTTCGCAGTTCCATCGGGAGAATTATCATCCACGATGAGAATTTCTAACGATGCATCTTGTTTCAACACTTCGTCAATAAGCTGTCGAACGTTTTCCGATTCGTTGTATGTTGGTGTAATAACTAATGCTTTCGACATTTTCGTTATGCGTAAAATTCTAAAATTGTTTTCGCAATATATTCTTGCATTTCCATCATGAGTTCCGTATGCATTGGAAGTGAAATTACTTCGTTCACAATTTTTTCTGTGATTGGTAAATGAAAATCTTTTTCAACGAAATGCGAAAACGCTTGTTGTTGATGAAGCGGGATGGGGTAATAAACACCAAAAGGAATTTTCTTTGCTTTCAAATATTCCGCAAGTTCATCACGTTTCGGTACTCGTATCGTGTATTGATGGTAAATGTGTTTTGCGAAACTTTTTTCTGTCGGAGTTTTTATGGTTGAATTTGCAAAAAGTTTATTGTAATTCGCGGAGGCAATTCTTCTCTTATTATTCCACTCGTCCAGATATTTCAATTTCACATCCAATATCGCCGCTTGCATTGTATCCAAACGACTATTCACGCCAAGTAATTCGTGATAGTAACGAACTTTCGAACCGTGATTACCAATCATTCGCATTTTTTCTGCAAGCAAATCATTGTTTGTGAAAAGCATTCCACCATCGCCGAATGCACCAAGGTTTTTACTTGGGAAAAAACTTGTGCAAGATATATCTCCGAATGTTCCAACTTTTTCCCCGGTGTATTCTGCGCCAATTGCTTGACACATATCTTCAATAACAAACAAACTATACTTCTTCGCTATTTCGAGCAACGGTTGCATATCAACGGATTGACCAAAAAGATGAACGGGAATAATTGCTTTTGTTTTTTTCGTAATCGCTTTTTCAATCTGCGAAACATTGATATTGAACGAATCTTCTTCCACATCAACATACACGGGGTTTGCGCCAATGAGTGCAATCGTTTCAACTGTTGCGACAAATGTAAATGATGTTGTAATAACTTCATCGTCTTTACCAATTCCTAATGCCATCATAGCAATTTGCAACGCATCTGTTCCTGAAGCGCAACCGATTGCATGTTTTACATTCAAATATCTCGCACAATTATTTTCAAATTCAGAAACATCTTTTCCGAGAATGTATTGTCCCGATTCAACGACGCGCAATACTGCTTCGTCAATTTCGTGTTTTATTTTTTTGTATTGACCGACAACGTCAACGAGATGGAGATTCAATTTGAGATTTTAGATTTTAGATTGAAGATTTCTAGTATTCGAGGCGAACTTGAAATGAAAAATAATTGCTACTTATTTTTTTGGAATGCCATGTTTCATTTTCATTCTTAAATTCATACAAACCGATTACAAAAAAATTATTGATTGGTTCGTACGATGCTCTGAGTTGGAACGAAAATGTTTTCAACAAATTTCCATCAAGAAAATATGCCGTTGAATCATCAAACGAACGATGTCCTTCCAAAACATTTCCTCCCACATTGATGTATGTACTTCCTTGAAAATAATTTTCTCCGTGTCGCTCGAAAGCAACCGATGAATACAATCTAAGTTGTTCGCTTGCTCTATAATTCAGTTGAAAAAATATTTCATCGGAGTTTGGCTGCAAGTGATGACCAAGACCAACATTGCGATGGGAATAATCGTTTCCTTGAACACGATTTGAATATACATACGGTTCAATGCGAGTATATTCAGCAACAGCATCGAGATTATCGCAAGAAAAAAAATTCGTGTGAAAAATTCCGGCTTGCCAACCTAATTCATTTCCCCACCAATGATTACCAACTTTGGGAAAATCTATATCGTCAAGCAACATTGTTCCATACAATTTGTAATCGGAGAAAGGAAAATATTCAACATCAAAACTCATAAACGCATTATCTCTATCGCCGAGCGCGTGTTCCAACGATTTGTAAAACGTAAATGGATTGAGATACGCCCATTCGGGAGAAAAGCGTTGGTAAATAATCATTTCACTCAAACCGATTTTAAATTTTTCAAGCAACGGAAATTCTAAACGATGAAGCGCAAGATATTTTGTTTCGCGAATATCTTCAACAATAGTTAAACCGGAAAACATAGGTTTATCTTGTTCCAATCGTCCTTGCAAAGAAACGAATCGCAGCGATTTATATTCCATATCAAAGCGAATCAAATCAAACACCGGAGCGTTTTGGGAGAGAAGAAGTTTGTCGGAAAAACCAGTTCCGATTGTTGTGTATTCGCGCCCAATTTCTACTTGAAAAAAATCTGCATCACCGCGAAGATACGCTTCTGTTTCATCAAAGTACGGCGTGTTTAAATCATTGAACTTATAGTTTTGTCTCAATCGCGGTTCTGTCAATGCAAAATTTCTATCGCCGAATACTGTTCCATTTGTTACCGAAATAAAATATCCGAGACGATTTTTAAATGTTCCACGAATTCTCACGCCGTGTTGCTCTGTTTCAAAATTTGTTGTGTTGTTATTTCCACTTACCGTTTTGTAAAAGAGTGAACCAAGAAACTCCAAATACATTGTTGCGGAAGAATCTTGAAACGCATACAAGTATTTTTCTTTGTCAGAAAATATTTCTTTCATGTCTGATTTGAACAAAAGAGAATTTTGTTCTACAACTCCTAATTCAAATGCAAATTCACGTTGAAACTTTTCCAAATATTTTTTGTCAACCGAAGAAAGTTGTTCTTTTTTTGTTTCAATTACTTTCAACATATCTCCTATTTCTTTTCGTGAAATCGGAAGAATCGTGCTGGAGTACTGCGGTAAAATTCCTTTCACATTCATACGATTCAAATACTCATACACTTGATTTCCGACAGGAACGTTTTCAACTTGTGAGTACAAATTTGTATTCGTAAAACATACAATTGCAACACTAATGACGAATGACCAATGACCAATGACAGTCATTAGTAACTTGTCATTACTCATTCGCAGTTTCAACAATCTAAAATGTAAAATGTAAAATGTAAAATTCTTCAATGTCCTTTTCCCAACAACACAACGGAAATCGTGTTCAACAAAATTTTTATATCCAAACGAAGCGACATATTTTCGATATAGTATAAATCGTACTCGACTTTTTTCTTTACGTCTTCGATGGATTCATCGTATTTGTGTTTCACTTGCGCCCATCCAGTAATTCCCGGACGAACTTTTAAACGGCGAGAATATAAAGGAATTTCATGAGATAATTGTTCCACGAAAAATGGTCGTTCGGGACGCGGACCAACAAGACTCATATCGCCATCGAGTACGTTAATGAGTTGCGGAATTTCATCAATGCGCGCTTTGCGTAAAACATTTCCGAGCGGTGTAATGCGTGGGTCATCTTTTCCGGCCCACACAGGACCAGATTTTTTTTCAGCATCTTCATACATCGTTCGGAATTTAAAAATGTGAAAATGCTTTCCATCTTTTCCAACACGTTCTTGTGAATATAAAATTGTTCCTTTCGATGTAAGTTTAATGAGAATTCCAACGAAAAGTAAAAAAGGAAATGCAACAAGGAGAATTACAAAAGAAAAAACTATATCGAATGAACGCTTGATTACTTTTTCCCACGGTTGCATTAACTCCGGCATTATCTCAATCAACGGAAAACCGTGAATGGGAATCGTTCGCGCTTGCCCGCTAATGATGTCGTATAAATCGGGAATAATTTTCAGTTGAACATTATACGGAGAACTTGCGGTGAGAACTTCTAACAATTTATCGTGCTGTGTTGAATCGAGTGCAATGAGAATTTCTTTTACTGAATATTGTTCGATGATTGTTGAAATTTCTTTCACTGTTCCGAGAATTTTTATTTCTTCGTCAGAAATATTTTTTTCAGAATTTTCAACCGCAACAAAGCCGACAACTTCTAATCCAATGCCGCGATTATTGTTGAGTTGTTGAAATAATTCTTTCGCTTGTTCCGAATTACCAACAATGATGGCGTTTCGTCTTCCAATTCCGGATACAAGTAATCGCTGTTGAATAAATCTCGAAAATAATCTTCCACTTGTTGTAAAAAGAAAAATGAAAACCCAATAGACAAAAATATATAAACGCGATGTTGTTGTCGAACCAACTCCTTTGTCATCAATAAAAACCAAAAAGAAAAGTAACAACACGCCGAACGTTGCGGCTTTGAAAATAAGCGCGAGTTCATCGAAACGCGATTGACGATACCACGAGC